>JBCCVY010000018.1:0-18628 GCA_039194725.1 Pseudomonadota bacterium | reverse complement strand
TCCGTTTACAGCATCGAAGACTGCCCGCCGTTGCCCGGTGCCATTTATGTCATGGTCCGCCGCCTTGAG
This sequence comes from Pseudomonadota bacterium, assembly GCA_039194725.1. Lineage (GTDB taxonomy): Bacteria > Pseudomonadota > Alphaproteobacteria > Rhizobiales > Aestuariivirgaceae > Anderseniella. The sequence goes on along the minus strand of JBCCVY010000018.1, from coordinate 18,559 downwards.
AGCGGCGCACGGGTGCCGGTTCGCATGGGGCGGTTTTCACCCTTGTGGGATTTCCCGCTGCCGGCCGAGATGACCGATGGTGCCTGTGAAATTCATGTGCACCTGCTGGCTGGCGATGAAAGCCAGACGCTGCGGGTGTATGACGACCTTGCTGCATCGCTTGAACTGGATGCCGCCGCTGCACCGTCTGTGTGCCGTCCGCTGCCGGCCCGCGATACCGCCCGGCTTGTTCAGACCACGCTGCCGCTGTTCTCGGACATGGCTGCCTGAACTGTCCCTAGAGCGCATTCAGGTTGAATTGAAGCATCTGATCTCATTGCGCTCTAGCCAGCGCCAGAACTTCCGAAAGATGCCTGTCCTCAAACCCAAGCTCCTCGATATGATCGAGAGTTGAGGCGATGTAGTCGATGCAGGGACCGCCAATGCCATGTCCCTGCAGCACAAACGGCAGCAGGTCTTCGGCCGATCGCTTGCCTGCATATTGCACATGGTCCTGATCGACCAGGTAGACCAGCGCATTTACCTTGTGAGCTGTTCCGTCCCGGTCGACCAGCATGTCACGCCAGCGTTCCTTGTAGATCATCGTCACCTGTTCGCGCTCGCGCAAGTAGGCGACGGTGTCGTCGCGCCTGCTGCCGGCGACGCGATATCCGATCCCTCGGCACGACCCGCCGCGGTCAAGCCCCAGCACCATGCCGGGCTTGTCAGGCGTGCCGCGATGCACATGCGAATAGATGCACAGCCGCCGGTGCACACCATGCATGACGGCGCCCCGGCGTTCTTCAAACTCAAATCCCGGCCGCCACATCAGCGACCCATATCCAAACACCCAGAAATCAGTGGTCATTCGCTTACCAAATATTCATCCGTTCTGCTGCATAGCAGGTGCGCGGTTTCCGCTGCAGCAGACACCATGGTAAATTGCCAGAGAATCACACGCTCAACCATCTAAATCTGCCGGTCCTGGAGCCATGAACAACCCGCTTGAGATCAAACGCGTGTCGCCGTTGAAAATGATGGCTCCGCTTATCGTCTTTTTGTGCATCGCTGCGGCCTGGAGTGTCTACTGGTACGTTGCCTTGGGAGCGGCCAAGCAGAGGCTGGCAGCTTTGGAAGCCAACCACCTCGCGCTGAAATGCAATGAGCGCAGCTGGGGCGGTTATCCGTTCCGCATTCATTTCGACTGTACCGGCATGTCGACAGAACTTGCCGGCCGCAATCTGCAAGCCGACAAGTTGCGCCTGATCGGTCAGGCATGGAATCCAAACCACATCATCGGCGCGCTGTTTGGCCCGGTAAACCTGGACAACATCAGGATATCCGGCGATCCGGTCCGTTTTTCCTACCGTGTCAAGGACGGCAGCCTGGCGCTTGCATCCCTGCTGGCTGAAAACCAGACACTCGACCTTGCCGACAACAAGCAGCTCCAGATCGGCAAGACGGAAGCCCACCTGCGCCCGGCAGCGGCCACGCAGCGCCTCGACCTGACGGTCACCCTGTCCGGCCTGGACGCCGAAAAAGCTCAGCTTGAAAGCTTCAAGGTTACCGGCACCCTCGCCAACGAAACACCTAAGGAAGGTAGTTTCGATCTGCTGTCGGAACCATCTGAATATCTCGACGCCATCTGGATCGTGCAATACCTGGCAGATCTGAGCGATGCCGAAATGAACGCCGCCCAGGCTGTGATCACCCCGTTGCTGAAGGCCAACGACAACAAGCTGCCCATTCAGCTGAAGGACCGGATCTGGTATTGGGGACCGTTCGCCGTCACCGGGTCAGATTAGAGGTCAATCGCCGTCTCTGGTGGGTGCGGCAGCCTCGCTGTGTTGGGATCCGCGGCCAAAATCCGGTTCGTCGGTGTCCTGGCCCGCTTCGATAATACGCTGGCGAATACCCCGCGCACGCGTGAACGTGTCGAACAGCATGTCACCATCGCCCCAACGGATGGCTCGCTGCAGGGCCGACATGTCCTCCGAAAACCGGCCCAGCAGTTCCAACACCGCCTGCTTGTTGTTCAGATAGACATCGCGCCACATGGTCGGGTCCGAAGCGGCAAGGCGGGTAAAATCCCGAAACCCGCCGGCGGAATACTTGATGACCTCCTGTTGCGTCACCTCTTCGAGATCTGCCGCCGTTGTGACGATGTTGAACGCAATCAATTGCGGCAGGTGAGAGGTAATGCTCAACACCCGGTCATGATGGTCGGCGTCCATCACATCGACATCGGACCCGCACGCCTGCCAGAACGCCGTCAACCGCGTCGTGACGCCCGCATCGGTTGCGCTCAGCGGCGTCAGGATGCACCAGCGGTTTTCAAACAGCGAGGCGAAGCCGGAATCCGGACCGGAATACTCAGTGCCGGCAATCGGATGGCCGGGGACAAAATGCACATTGTCAGGAATATGCGGTGACACCTCACGGATGACAGCCGCCTTGACCGACCCCACATCGGTCACAATCGCACCGGGCCTCAGCGCTTTGCCTATCGCCTCCGCCACCGGGCCGCACGCCCCGACCGGTACGCACAGCACAACAAGGTCCGCATCGCGTACCGCATCTGCAGCATGTTCATGTATGGTGTCGGCCAGGCCCAGCTCCATGGCCCGCTCGCGGGTTGCAGCGGACCGGGCATGGCCTGATATCGATGTGGCCAGCTTTTCCCGCCTCATGACGTGCGACAGCGATGAGCCGATCAGGCCCAGGCCGATCAGGGCGACTTTTTCAAACGGTTCAAAAGCCATGCCGGTCAGTCCGCCATAAACGATCGCAGTGTATCGACAAATGCGCTGCACCCGGCCTCATCGCCGATCGATACGCGCAGGGCATCCGGCAGACCATAGGCATCCATACGCCGCACAATCACGTTGTTTGACGCCAGAAACGCATCCGCCTCCGCAGCCGTCTTGGCGCCGTCCGCCGGGAACTGGACAAGCACGAAATTACCGACGCTCGGGATCACCGTCAGGCCCATCGCCTCAACTGCCGATGTCACTTTCGGCAGCCAGACATCGTTGTGCTCGACCGCCCTGGCCAGGTGTCCGGCATCCCTGATCGCCGCCGCTCCGGCGGCAATCGCCGGCATGGCGACATTGAACGGCCCGCGAATGCGGTTCAGCACATCCGCCACGTTGGCCGGGCAATAGGCCCATCCCAGCCGCAGCCCTGCCAGCCCGTAAGCCTTGGAGAAAGTCCGCGTCATGACCACGTTCTTCGACGTCGAAACCAGCTCCATCCCCGCTTCATAGTCGTTGCGGCGGACATACTCGGCATAGGCCGCGTCGATGACCAGCAAACAGTCTGCCGGCAGCCCGGCATGCAGCCGCTTGACCTCGTCAAACGGAATGTAGGTCCCGGTCGGATTGTTCGGGTTGGCGAGAAACACCAGGCGGGTGCGAGGTGTCACAGCGTCGAGGATCGCATCCACGTCCGCCGTCAGGTCGCTCTCGGCCACCACGACAGGTGTCGCCCCATTGGCCCGGATGACGATCGGGTAGACCAGAAACCCGTGCTCGGTATGAATGGCCTCATCACCGGCCTGCAGGTAGCCGCTGGCCAGCAACTGCAGCAGTTCGTCCGACCCGGCGCCACACACGATGTTGGCCGCATTGATGCCATGGGCCTCCGCCAAGGCCTCGCGCAAAGGGCCCGACGCACCGTCGGGATACAAGGCCAGGTTCTGCATGCAGTCCGCATAGGCCTGCATGGCCGCCGGACTGGGCCCGAGCGGCGACTCGTTCGACGACAGCTTATGCACCTTGCCCTGTCCCGAGCCGCCGGATTTTCCCGGCACGTAGGCTGCAATGTCGAGAACACCGTCCCGCGGCCGCGGCATGTCTTTTGCGTCACTCACTGCTTGTTGCCCTCCACCGCGCTGGGATATCTGCCGGCAATCTTCAAACCCAGGCCGATATTGCCCTTCAGGCTGACCAGCGGTTGCTCCGCCAGGTCCAGGTACCCGGGAACCGATGTCAGGCATACATCATCGGCCAGCTTCAGATGCCATATCGGTTTGGGAACGAAGTCGCGCGGCAGCTTGCCGGTGGTCACCAGCAGCGTCTCGTCTTCTCCCGTCGGCTCACTTGTCGCATGGCCGAGCACCGCCAGGGACCGTCCCGGTTTGTCGGAACCTGCAGCCAGGACCGCCACCACGCGCGCCGGTTTGCTGTCGGGTGTCTGGTCCAGCACGCTCAGCCAGTCGAGCTTCATCGGCACCACCACCAGCCCCTGCTCGCCCTCTGCAAGTGACGCCAGCGCTGCCTTCAGCGACGTCGCTTTCCTGACCGGCACCAGGGAGGCAAACAGGTCTATGGCCTGTCTGTAGCGATGATCGTTCATCACTTCGGCGATGGTGACGATGCTGACATCCGCCTGGGCAAGGACAGATGCCGACATCACCGTGCGCCAGATCCGTTCGATGACGGCCAGCGGCACACGGCCCGCAGCCACTTCAACCAGCCGGCGCAGGATAACCGCCTCGCGACCCGGCCGGTACGGCATGGCGCCGCTCACCAGATCCGCGGTCTTGGCCAGCCGCACTTTTTCACTGGCCGCAAACCGGGCACACAACAGTTCGACGATCTGCTCGTCAATACTGTCGATCTCCTGTCTGATACCGTTCAGTTCAGACGCTTGAATATCCGGTTTTTCCATGCGGAAAGCTGCCCATGTAAAGTTGTATCGAAGATATCTCCGCAACGTCGGATGGTTCTAGAGCCTTTCAGCCCCAAATGGAAGCGTTTGACCGGTTTTCTGCATTCGCTGGCGAGGCACGGGTCTCGCCGTGGTCTGATTGACCAAAAGAGAGCCGTAACGCAAGTCCAGCGGGTGCAGAAAATCGGCCTTCGGTGGACCAAATCAGTCCATCGGCGTCGTTGCAAAGCTTGCCCGATGCACCACATCGCGCTGCGCTTTTCGCCTAGCCGAGTGAACTGATTTGACGCCATCAAAAGCTTACATTTGGGGTTGAAAGGCTCTAGAGCCTTTCAGCAAAAAATCAAAGACAAACACATCAGGTTTGTGACGGTGACCGTACGTTAAGTCCTGCACGCGCCGGTTGCGGGATTATGTTTGGCCGCAGCGACGGCACCAGCTGGCGCTTCTGCTTGCCACCGGTGACCGCATACACCTGCTTGATTGCCTCAACCATGATCAGCCCGGAAAACCCCGGGCCGATCCACGACCCCATCCGCTCGCACAGGGTGGCACTGCGCACCATGAACCGGCGCTTGCTCGGCGGCATGAACAGCATCGACGTCCACTCAGCCGGTGAAAACTGCGCATTGCGCAGAAGCGTTGTCAGCTGGCCGCGGGAAAACGGCCTGCCGTGGCCAAACGGCGTGCTGTCGAACCGTGCCCAGAGACCGCGCCGGTTCGGGACGATAAACACCGCCCGGCCCTGCGGCGCCAGCACCCGCCACAGTTCGCGCAGCATGTCCGGCAACTGATCGGTCAGTTCCAGCCCGTGCACCACCAGCACGAAGTCCATGCTGCCGTCAGCCAGCGGCAGACAAGCTTCATCCACCAGCGCGCTGGCGCTGTTGCCCTTGGCCGGCCAGTGCACGACACCCTGGCGGGCCGGCATCATGGCCATGACATTGCGCCCCTCGCCGGCCAAGCCGTCGAGGTATGGGGTGCAATAGCCAAGCCCCAGTATGCGCGCCCCGTTCAATCCGCGCATCCGCGCACGCAGCCGCGACACGATAATGCGGCGCGTTGCATGGCCAAGCCGGCTGGCGTAAAACTCTTTCAGGTCGACAACGTCCATGCCCTAAACCTATCCCAAACTCACCCCGTTACAACAGGATCAACATGTCCAAACTCCAGTACCATCTGTTTCCGGCCCTCAGCGACAATTACGGCGTGCTGATGCACTGCCCCGAAACCGGGCAGACCGCCTCGATTGATGCGCCGGAAGCTGCTGCCGTTGACAAAGCGCTGGCTGATACGGGATGGAACCTCACCCATATCCTGATCACCCATCATCACAATGACCATGTCGGTGGCGTACTGGAACTCAAGGACAAATGGAACTGCGCCGTCGTCGGCAGCGCCGAGGAGTCAAACTCCCTGCCGGGGCTGACCGATACAGTGATGCCGGGCGGCACCTATGACTTTGCCGGCCATGTCGCGCACATCATCCACACGCCCGGGCATACGCTGGGCCACATCACCTGGCATTTCGCCGATGACGGAGTTGTGTTTGCCGGCGACACGCTGTTCACGCTCGGTTGCGGACGGGTGTTTGAAGGCACCATGGAACAGATGTGGTCGTCGCTGCAGGTGTTCGAGGCCATGCCACCGGACACCATCGTGTACAGCGGCCATGAATACACCGTCGCCAATGCGGAATTCGCGCTCAGCATCGAGCCGGACAACACAGCACTGCGCGCACGCTCCGAGGAGATTTCAAAGATGCGCGCCGAGGGCAAGCCGACGGTGCCGACGACCATTGCCGAGGAACTGCAGACCAACCCGTTCCTGCGCGCAGGCTCTGCCGCCCGCTTTGCCGAAGTGCGCCGCGCCAAGGACAGTTTCTGACCGGAACGAGCCCGACGCCGGATCAGGCAACGACCGCATAGATGAAGGCGGCATAGCCTGCTAGGAACGCGAAGCCGACGCGCTTGCCGAAGCGCTTGACCACGACGGCCAGGAAGAACAGCACCAGCGAAACGCCGATCATGACCGGAATGTCGACCTTGATCATTTCATCGGACACCGGTATCGGCGAAATCACCGCCGTGATCCCGGCAATGCCGAGGATGTTGTAAATGTTCGAACCCAGCACATTGCCCAGTGCGATGTCCGAATGCTTGCGCATGGCCGCAATGATCGCTGTCGCCAGCTCCGGCAGCGACGTGCCGATGGCAACCAGTGTCAAGCCGACAACCTCGTCGGACACCTTGAACGACTTCGCGACGTCAATGGCGTTTTCAACCAACAGCTTGCCGCCGAACACCACGGCCGCAATGCCGCACACCACGAACAAAAGGTCCAGCCACACCGACTTCGACGGTTGCGGAAGATCGTCGTCCGGCTCCGGCTGTTGCTTGCCGTTCTTCTGCCGGTCGGAATACAACAGGAATCCCATATAGGCGATCAGGACGGCGATGAAGATCAGCCCCCAAGTCAGCGACAACACGCCCGAGTAACACGCCACGCCCAGCAAGGCGGCAGTGAAGATCATGAAGAAGCCGTCCCGGAACACCGCCGCATCGGAACACACCATCGGATAGATCGCCGCTCCGACACCGAGTATCAGCAGGATATTGGCAATGTTCGATCCGACCACATTGCCCATCGCGATACCGGGCGCGCCGGCAAGCGCAGCCTGGATCGAAGCGACCAGTTCCGGCACCGACGTGCCGAAGCCGACGATGATGATGCCAACCACAAGGTTGGACAGTCCCAGGCGCAGCGCCAGGGCCGCAGCGCCCCGCACCAGAAACTCACCTCCCGCCAGCAGCAGAACGAACCCTGCCAGCAATCCGAAAAATGTTGTCATTAGCCCCTTGCCTGAATTCCCCATAAATCAGAGCAACGCGAGGCGGGTGTTCGCCTCGCGTTGCTCTGCGTGTTATCTAGGTGACCTGCCGACAAATTTAAAGGGCAGCGGAACAATCCGCTGCCCCTGATCAAAGCCAGCAGATTGCCTGGCCGCTTACAGCATGTACTGGCCGCCATTGGCGGAAATGGTCGAGCCGGTGATGAACCCGGCGTCATCGCCGACCAGGAACAGCACGCACTTGGCAATTTCTTCCGGTTCGCCCAGGCGGCCCACCGGAATGTGCGGCAGGATCGCCTTGTCGAGAACGTCCTGCGGTATGGCGCGGACCATCTCGGTTCCGATATAGCCCGGGCACACCGCGTTCACGGTGATGCCCTTCTTGGCGCCTTCCTGGGCCAGCGCCTTGACGAAGCCGATGTCGCCTGCCTTGGCGGCGGAATAGTTGGCCTGGCCCATCTGGCCCTTCTGGCCGTTGATCGAGGAAATACAGACCACCCTGCCGAAGCCGCGCTCGCGCATGCCTTCCCAGACCGGACGCGTCATGTTGAACAGCGAGTTCAGGTTGGTGTTGATGACCGCATTCCAGTTTTCCGGCGTCATCTTGTGGAACATGGAGTCCCGGGTGATGCCGGCATTGTTGACGAGAATGTCGACCGGACCGAAATCGTTCTCGATCTTCTTCAGCGCGGTCTCGCAAGCGCCAAAATCGCCCACATCCCACTTCATCACTTCGATGCCGGTCTGCGCCTTGAAGTTTGTGGCCGCTTCATCATTGCCGGCATAGCTGGCGATGACCTTGTAACCGGCATCCTTCAGCGCCGTGGCGATAGCCGCACCGATACCCCGGGTTCCCCCGGTCACGACTGCAATACGTGACATGTTGATCTACTCCCTGTTTTACAATCTGTTTCAGTCGCGTTCCACGCACATGGCAACACCCATGCCACCGCCGATGCACAGTGTGGCAAGGCCCTTCTTGGCGTCGCGTTTCTGCATCTCGTGCAGCAGGGTCACGAACACGCGCGCGCCTGATGCGCCGATTGGATGACCGATGGCGATGGCGCCGCCATTGACATTCACGATGTCCGGGTTCCAGCCCATGTCCTTGTTCACCGCACAGGCCTGCGCCGCAAAGGCCTCGTTGGCTTCTACCAGGTCGAGATCCTCGACCTTCCAGCCGGCCTTCTCCAGAGCTGCACGCGATGCCGGGATCGGCCCGGTCCCCATGATGGCCGGGTCAACGCCGACATTGGCCCACGAGGCAATCCGCGCCAGGGGCGTCAGGCCGCGCTTCTTGGCTTCTGCCGCGCTCATCAGGATAACGGCGGCGGCGCCGTCGTTGATGCCGGATGCGTTGCCGGCTGTGACCGAGCCTTCCTTGTCAAAGGCCGGACGCAGTTTGCCGACCGACTCCTTGGTTGTGCCGTGCTTGATGTACTCGTCCTGGTCAACCACGATGTCGCCCTTGCGTGTTTTGATGGTGACCGGGCAGATTTCGTCCGCGAACTTGCCGGCTTTCTGCGCTGCTTCCGCCTTGTTCTGTGACGCGACCGCAAACTCGTCCTGCTGCTCGCGGGTGATCTGCCACTGCTTGGCGACGTTCTCTGCAGTTGTGCCCATGTGATAGCCGTTGAACGCGTCCCACAGGCCATCCTTGATCATGGTGTCAATCATCTTGTAGTCGCCCATCTTCACGCCGTTGCGAAGATGCTGGCAATGGGGAGCCTGGCTCATGGACTCCTGTCCGCCGGCAGCGATGATATTGGCATCGCCATTGGCAATCTGCTGCATGCCCAGCGCGACCGCGCGCAGGCCAGAGCCGCACAACTGGTTCATGCCCCAGGCCGGGCTTTCGACCGGGATGCCGGCATTGACCGAGGCCTGGCGGGCCGGATTCTGACCCGCGCCTGCGGTGAGAATCTGCCCTAGGATGACTTCGTCCACCTCCTTGCCGTCAAGACCGGCACGGTCCATCGCCGCCTTCAGCGCTGCGGTGCCAAGTTCAGACGCAGGCACCCGGCTCAGCGCTCCATTGAAAGAGCCGACCGGCGTGCGGGCCGCCGAGACAACAACAACATCATTATCGGAAGTGGGCATGGACATCATCCTTCTTAACTGCGTAACACATGCATTCAGGGTTGCGACACACTTGCCCTAACGAGACACATTGTGCAATGCACAATTAGTCGTGGTCCGTGCGGCAAATGAGCCGCCGCCAAGGCCAAGCAAAAATACAGCACACACGATTTACCCCAATCCAGTCAATGGAAACTCGTCATCACGTTGCTCGACAAGCGTGCAAAGCCGTGTATATGCTGCAATGCAAAGACGGACTGGAAACACATCAGGCCGTCCCCGTCATCTCGAGACCACAGAGTAGCAAATATGTCCGACGACAAGAGCGACACAATTGTCATTAAAAAGTACGCAAACAGACGTCTCTACAATACCGCGAGTTCGGCCTACGTAACGCTTGATGACCTGTCGCAGATGGTCAAGGACGGCAGTGACTTTGTCGTTCATGACGCCAAGAGCGGTGAAAACATCACCCGCCAGGTCCTGACCCAGATCATCTTTGAAGAAGAGGCGAAGGGAGAAAACCTGCTGCCGATCGACTTCCTGCGCCAGCTGATCCGCTTTTACGGCGACAGCATGCAGGCGTTCGTACCCAGCTACCTGCAGTTTTCGATGGAGCACCTGACGCGCGAGCATGAGCGGCTGCGCGAGGAGATGGTCGGAACCGCAGGCACCGAGATGATAAAGTCGATGGAAGACCAGGCCCGCAAGAACATGGCCATGTTCCAGGACGCCATGCAATTGTTCAATCCGTTTGCGGCCATGCAGAATGCAAATGGCGCTGCGCCGGACGCACCCGAAGAACCGGCCAAACCGGAGGCCCCTGCGGAGCCGGAAGCCGATCTCGACGAACTGCGCAACCAGATAAAGTCAATGCAATCCCAGATCGAGAAGCTGGCCGGCAAGGACTAGCTTTCGAGGCGGACCGGGCTGCAGATGCCTGAACCCGGTCAGTAGCCGACGGCAAATCCGTCCTTGCGCGGTTCGGAGCCGGCGCACAGCAGGCCGGTCTCAGGATCGATGGAGATGATCTGACCGCCGCCATAGGGCTCTTCCGGGCGATGAACGGTATGGCCCAGCGCTGCCAGTCCGTCTGCCACCTGCTGCGGCACACCCTGTTCAAGCCCCACCTGTCCTTCATCGTGAAAGGCGCGCGGAAACTCCAGAGCCTCCTGTGGGTCCATGCCGTAGACATATCGGTTCACCATCATCGCCACATGCCCCATCGGCTGGTAGGCACCGCCCATGACGCCGAACGACTGCACGATCTTGCCATTCTCGCGCACCATCGCCGGGATGATGGTGTGCAGCGGGCGCTTGCCGGGGCCGATGCAATTGGGATGGCCTGGAACCGCCGAGAATCCGGCACCCCGGTTTTGCAGGATGATACCGGTCTTCGGCGTCACCACGCCGGAGCCGAAGCCGTGAAAAATCGAATTGATGAACGACACCGCCAGGCGGTCCTTGTCGACAATGCTCAGATAAACCGTATCTGAGCCCGGCAGCGGCACCACCTGTTCGGGTTCGGGGATGGCCCGGTTCATGGAAATCTGCGCCGCCAGCCTGTCGGTCATTGCGTCGGACAGAAGTTCGTCAACCGGAACCTCGGCAAAATCCTGATCGGCAATGTGGCGGTTGCGGATAACCCACGCCAGGCGGATGGCTTCAATCTCCAGATGCCGCCGCTCAACGCTTTCCGGTGCATATTGTGACAGGTCGAACCGGCTGAGAATATTGAGCGCCACCAGCGCCGTCAGTCCGGTGCCGTTGGGTGGTATCTCAAGAATTTCCCGGCCCTGGTAGACCGTGCCGATCGGCGTCACCCAGGAGGCTTCAGTCGCTGCCAGGTCTTCCAGGGTGATCAGGCTGCCCTTGGCCTTGAGCGTGTCCACAATGTCTTCGGCTACGTCACCATGGTAAAATCCGTCCCGGCCCCTGGTTGCAATCACTTCCAGCGTCTCGGCCAGTGCCGGTTGTTTCACCAGTTGTCCCGCAACAGGTGCCTTGCCGCTGGGCAGGTAATGCATGCGGCCGCCTTCATCGAGACCGATGAAATCCGCCAGGTCGGCCCAGTCGTGGGCCGTTCTCGGGCCGACAGGGTGTCCGTTGCGGGCCAGCCTGACGGCAGGCTGCAGCAGGTCGCCCAACGGCCTTGTGCCGAACCGGTCGAGCAGCGCGGCCCAGCCGTCCACCGCGCCGGGCACGGTAATGGCGTGGACATTGTCGGGGGCGATCTCCGGCAGGCCGGAAGCTTCAAGGCAGTCCGCATCGGCATGCATGCTGGCGCGGCCGGATCCGTTGAGCCCGGTCACCTCGCCATCGGGTGTGCCGATCAGGGCAAAGCAGTCGCCGCCGATGGCGGTCATCTGCGGCTCGGTCACGCACAGGATGGCGGATGCCGCGATGGCGGCGTCCACTGCATTGCCGCCGGCCCTCAATACATCAATCGCCGCCAGCGACGCCTGCGGCGACGATGTTGCGACACAGGCCTCGGCCGCATACACCGCTGACCGCCCCGGAACATGAAAATTTCTCATATCACGTGCCTTTTCATCATCTATTGGCAGGCCCGGCCCCATGGGCGTATTAAAGGGGCTTCAAACTAGGCGTCTCATCGGCATGGTCAAGGCCATTAACAACGGTTTCACGCTCCGGGACACGCTTCAGCCAAGCGCTTACATACACAAACTGCCGCATAATGGCGGCCAGCAGCCTTAAAAAGCCGGAATTCAGGAGGACTACTAAATGGCATCGGTGAAATCAGATATCGAGATCGCCCGCGAAGCGACCATGAAGCCGATCATGGAAATTGGCGCCAAGATCGGCATCAACGATCAGCATCTCATTCCCTACGGTCATACCAAGGCAAAGGTTTCCGCTGATTTCATCAAGTCCGTGCAAGGCAATGACGACGGCAATCTGATCCTGGTTACCGCCATCAACCCCACACCGGCGGGCGAAGGCAAGACCACCACCACCGTCGGCCTGGGTGACGGCCTGAACGCCATCGGCAAAAAGGCCATGATATGCATCCGCGAAGCCTCGCTCGGCCCGTGCTTCGGCATGAAGGGCGGTGCTGCCGGTGGCGGTTACGCGCAGGTGGTTCCCATGGAAGACATGAACCTGCACTTTACCGGTGACTTCCACGCCATCACTTCGGCCCACAACCTGTTGTCGGCCATGCTCGACAACCACGTCTACTGGGGCAACAAGCTCGACATCGACATCCGCCGCGTGTCGTGGCGCCGGGTTATGGACATGAACGATCGCGCCCTGCGCCAGATCGTGTGCAATCTGGGCGGTGTGGCCAACGGCTTCCCGCGCGAAGCAGGCTTCGACATCACGGTTGCCTCGGAGGTCATGGCCATTCTGTGTCTGGCCACCGACATTGACGATCTGCAGCGCCGGCTCGGCGACATCATCGTCGCCTACAAGCGCGACCGCTCACCCGTTTACTGCCGTGACATCAAAGCCGACGGCGCCATGACTGTCCTGCTGAAAGATGCCATCCAGCCGAACCTGGTGCAGACCCTGGAAAACAACCCGGCCTTCGTTCACGGTGGTCCGTTCGCCAATATCGCCCATGGCTGCAACTCGGTGATGGCCACCACAACGGCTCTGAAGATTGCCGACTACGTGGTCACCGAAGCAGGCTTCGGCGCCGACCTCGGGGCAGAGAAGTTCTTTGACATCAAGTGCCGCAAGGCCGGCCTCAAACCGAAGGCCGTTGTGATCGTGGCAACTGTACGGGCCATGAAGATGAACGGCGGTGTCGCCAAGAACGACCTCGGCGCGGAAAATGTCGATGCCGTCAAGGCCGGCTGCGCCAACCTTGGCCGGCATATTGAAAACATCAAGAAGTTCGGTGTGCCGGCGGTTGTCGGGATCAACCACTTCATCACCGACACCGACGCCGAGGTTGCCGCCCTGAGCGAGTTTGTGAAATCCCAGGGCGCCGAGGCGGTTCTGTGCAAGCACTGGGCCCACGGCTCGGAAGGCACCAAGGACCTGGCCAACAAGGTGGTGGAGATCATCGAGGGCGGCGCAGCCGACTTCAAGCCGCTGTACTCCGACGACCTCAGCCTGTTCGACAAGATGGAGGCCATCGCCAAGGGCATCTACCGCGCCGACGGCGTCGTCGCCGACGCCAAGATCATGAACCAGCTGAAGGCCTGGGAAGACCAGGGCTACGGCAAGCTGCCGGTGTGCATGGCCAAGACCCAGTACTCCTTCACCACCGATCCGAACGCGCGCGGCGCGCCGACCGGCTTCACCCTGCCGGTGCGTGAAGTGCGCCTGTCGGCCGGTGCCGGCTTCGTGGTTGCCGTGTGCGGTGAGATCATGACCATGCCCGGCCTGCCGTCGGTGCCGGCTGCGGAATCGATCATGCTCAACGACGACGACCAGATCGAGGGCCTGTTCTAGGCCGGCGTCGCCACTGAACCCTGAGAAGCCAGAGGGCGCGAGAGGACTTATCCTTTCGCGCCCTTGCAGTTTCAGAAGTGCCGAATTGTGAAGGGTCAGCCATGACTGAAGTCAGGGTTGGCATAGAGTAAGGACCCGAAGTGCAATTGCGCCTTTCGATACGCACCGATTTTCTGCTTTGAGCCCTTGGTTGTCATTCGGTCTACAATCTCCAAAGACGGAAATGGACCAATTGCGAACTTCGCATTTCACCGGATATAGTTTCGGTGATGAAGCAGATCGAAATTCGCAAAGCAACGGATGCCGATGTAGTTGCGCTGAGTGGACTGATCCGTCGCACGATTCGCGTGTCAAATTCCAAAGATTACGATCAACGGTCAATTGACTTGTTGTGCTCAATGTTTGAGCCGGACCAGTTTGCCAAAAGAGTCTTAGATGAGCATATTCTTATCTGTTTTGTAGGTGTCGATCTTATCGGCACGGCGGGGTTAAGACGAAATTATCTGCGTTCAATGTTCATAGAGCCGACGTATCAGGGACAAGGGTTGGGCAAGGTACTGGTTGCAAATATTGAAGAGATAGCACAACGAAGAGCGATCTCAGAAATAATGGTTCATTCCTCAGTTACCGCGCGGCAGTTCTACGAGACGCTTGGGTATGAGTTTGTAGAATTCCAATCTTACCCCGAGGGTCCTTTCGTCCTGATGAGGAAAGCACTCGACTAGCGAACTTCCACGTTGGGTCACAAGCTGACATTGGCTCGATTGAACTTGATGACGCTTTGTCTGCAAAGCTGACATCGCACCTTCCAAAGTTTTAAATTCCGAGAGCCGCCAAAATCATCAGTTGAACTCATGACCGGCTGCAGATGGAACTCGATTCTCTGAGCCAGGGTCAGGCCGCCAGCGTGCCGCGCACCGGATAGCCGTTCTCGATCACAAACTTCAAGACACTGGCAAGCTCGGCCGCTTTGGCCCGGCCGAACGGCGCGGTCTGCACCGACCAGTGGTACAAGGTGCCGTCCGGGCGCACGATCGCCATGCCGGGTTCGGAGAACACGTCAGGCTCAGTATCCTTGATGGCAGTCGACAGGAACAGGCCCCAGGCCTTGGCCTGGTCCCTGGTGAGACCGTAGCCCAGTTTCAAACCCGACACATCCCAGTCGCGCGTGGTCTGTTCCGCCAGTTCCTTGCTGTTCATGCTCACCGCAACCACGTCGATGCCGAGTGCGGCGAATTCATGCAGCTTGGCCCGGAAGTCGGTCAGCTGGCCCTTGCAGATCGGGCAGTGCAGGCCGCGGTAGAAAATCACGATGGTGAAGTTTTGCGGCGCATCGGCGTTGAGTGTGAACTCACCGCCGCCTGCCAGCGGCACGCTGAGGGCCGGCACGGTTTGTCCGGGAACAAGGGTCGAGTGCATGAAATTGTCTCCAGTTAAACGTCAAAGGGCAATGTCCGTCTAACTGGACATTGCCCTTAACAGGATCAACACACAACCGTGTGACACGTCTGTGAGCTCAAGCCCGCAGGCGCTCATTGTCGGCATCGAACGGGCTTTCTGCAATGACCGTTGCCTGGAACAGTTCACCGAGGATTTTCACCTGCAGCTTGCTGCCCTCCGCGCCATGGTCAGGTTTGACCATGGCCAGCGCCAGCGACTTGCCGACACGCCAACCGTAAGAACCGGTGGTCACCCGGCCAACCAGCGTGCCTGAGGCGTCATAGACCGCTTCCGAGCCGCGCGCGTCGCAGTCCTTGATGTCATGCACCTCCATCGTCACATAGGTCCATTCGTCACCTGCGGCATGGCGTTTGACAAGTTCGTCGCGGCCGATGAAGTCGCCCTTGTTGGGGTGCACGAACCTGTCCAATCCAGATTCGTAAGCCGAATACTCGACCGACAGTTCACGTCCGATCAGACGGTAGGATTTTTCCACCGCCATGGTACCCATGGCGCGGATGCCGAACGGCTTGATGCCGAACTCTTCGCCGGCCTCCATCACCAGATCGAAGATCAGGTTCTGCATCTCGATCGGATGGTGCAGCTCCCAGCCAAGCTCGCCGACAAAGTTGACCCGCAGCGCATGGGCCTGGGCGATGCCAACATTGATGAACTTGCCGGTCAGCCACTTGAACTTGTCGTTGGACAGGTCGGTGTCGGTCAGTTTCTGCAGCACGTCGCGGGACTTCGGACCGGCCAGGACCAGGACGCCCATCTGCGCCGTGATCTTCTGCAGCTCGACGCCTGTGTCCGGCTTAAGCTTGGTCAGGTAGTCCCAGTCATGGCGTTCGTAGGCGCCGGGCCCGACCAGGTAGAAGTCGTTCTCACCCCGCTTGTACACGGTGAACTCGGAGCGCACGCCGCCCAGCTTGGTGAGCAGGTGACATAGGCCGACCCGGCCGATTGCCTTCGGTATCCGGTTGGCCAGTATCGAGTCCAGCCACTCGGCAGCTTTCGGTCCGGTCACCTCGTATTTGGCGAAAGCCGACATGTCCAAGAGGCCGCAATTCTCGGTGACGTTCTTCACCTCATTGCCGACGTGCTCGAAATAGTTGGAGCGCCGGAACGACCACAGTTCCTTGACCTTTTCACCCGGTTTGGCCGGTGCATGGTTTTCCCTGGTGATCACGTCGGGACGCTCGATTTCATCAGGCTCGAACCCATAGTCGGCACTGGGCGCAAACCAGTTCGGGCGCTCCCAGCCGTAGACCGAACCAAACACCGCGCCGAGCGCCTTCATGCGGTCATAGCATGGCGACGTCTTGAGCGGGCGCGCGTCCCAGCGTTCCTCGTCCGGGTAGTGCGGCGTGAACACATTGCGGTAGGCCTCTTCGTTCTTGCACTTCAGGTACCCGCGTGACGCATACGGTCCAAACCGGCGCGGGTCGACGCCGAGCATGTCGATCGAGCTTTCGCCCTCGACAATCCACTCGGCCAGCTGCCAACCGGCGCCACCGGCCGCCGTGACACCGAACGAATGTCCTTCATTGAGCCACAGGTTCTTCCTGCCCCAGGCCGGGCCGATGATCGGCGAGCCGTCCGGCGTATAGCAGATCGCGCCATTGTAGACTTTCTTGATGCCCACCTCGCCGAACGCCGGCACCCGGTGAAAGGCGCTTTCGATGTGTGGTGCGATGCGGTCCAGGTCCTCCTGGAAGAGTTCGTACTCGGCATCTTCGTCCGGGCCGTCCACGTAGCACACCGGTGCGCCGGGTTCATAGGGGCCGAGGATCAGTCCGCCCGCCTCCTCGCGCATGTACCAGGCGGAATCCGCATCCCGCAGCACACCCATTTCCGGCAGGCCGTCGGCGTGGCGCTGCTTGATCTCCGGGTGGGCCTCGGTGACGATGTACTGGTGCTCGACCGGAATCACGGGAATGTCCAGGCCGAGCATGTCGCCGGTCTGGCGCACAAAGTTGCCGGTTGCCGTGACCAGGTGCTCGCAGGTGATGTCGCCCTTGTCGGTCTTCACCAGCCACTCGTCATTGTCCTTTTGCTCGATGGCAATCACCCGGGTGTTGCGGTAGATCTCCGCGCCGTTGTCGCGCGCACCCTTGGCCATGGCCTGGGTCAGGTCGGCCGGCTGCACGTAGCCGTCGGTCGGATGCTGGATTGCGCCATACAAGCCGTCGGTGTTGCACAACGGCCAGATCTCCTTGACCTGGTCCGGCGTCAGCAGATTGACGTGAACGCCGATGGTTTCGGCCACACCGGCATAATACATGAACTCGTCCCAGCGATCCTGGGTCTGGGCCAGCCGGATGTTCGACACCTGGCGCAGGCCGACATGCTGGCCGGTCTCCTCCTCGAGTCTGGAATACAGGTCAAGCGAGTACTGATGCACCTTGCCGACCGAGTACGACATGTTGAACAGCGGCAACAGGCCCGCCGCATGCCATGTCGAGCCCGAGGTCAGCTCGTTGCGCTCGACCAGCACCACATCCGACCAGCCTTTTTTTGTCAGCGCATAAAGCGTGCCGACACCGACAACACCGCCACCAACAACAACTACACGTGCATGCGACTTCATGATCAGCCCTCCGGGGTCCGAGCCATAACCTACTGCTTGTGAACCATAGTGAAAACAGCTCAACACGTGTGAAGTCAAACGACCGGGCAGCGCAGAATTACGACACGGATCAGGATGAATTTTGGTTGAATCAACCAAAATTCATAAACCTGATCGCTTTCAGGGTGATGGAGCAACTTCATGGGTTCATTTGAACCCATGTTGCTCCATGAGAGTGTCTCAGTCGTGCCCATCAAGCAAGCGCAGGTCTCGCCGCAACCAGTCGGGACCGACGAATTGCAGCCCGCACCGGTCTGGCTTTGCCAAGACGCCATCAGCTGATGCCGAACTCGCTGAATGGCATGAAACCGAGCAGATCGCCTTGGCGCACCGATGCGGCTTCTTCCGGCACCTCGATCAGTCCGGTCGCCTGGCGCAGACCGGATATCAGCCCGGAGCCGTCACGCTCGAACTTGCGCAGTACCGGCGTCTCGCCGGAATTGTCAATCCAGCCGCGCCAGAACTCGCGCCGGTCAGTTTTCTTT
>JBCCVY010000017.1:0-19465 GCA_039194725.1 Pseudomonadota bacterium | reverse complement strand
CCGGCTATCACAACATCGTCAAGGCCATCCAGGCCGGCGCCGCCAAGATGTGACGAATACCGGTCGCCCTATCGTGGCGCAGACCGGAGGGGACATTTCACCGAGTTAGAGGAAACAAGAATCAAATGAGTGATACAGGTATTGGCGCGCGCATGCCGCGCAAGGAAGATCACCGCTTCATCACCGGCAAGGGCCGGTATACCGACGACATCAACCTGCCGGGACAGGCGGTCGGATATTTTCTGCGGTCACCCCACGCCCACGCAGAGATCAAGAAGATAGACACCAAGAAAGCCGAAAAGGCGCCGGGCGTGCTGTGCGTGCTGACCGGGGAAGATGCGGCCGCCGACAATATCGGCGGCGTGATCTGCGGCTGGATGATCCACTCCAAGGACGGTTCGCCAATGAAGGCCGGACCGCACCCGGTGCTGGCACAGGGCAAGGTGCGTCATGTCGGTGATCAGGTGGCGGTTGTGGTGGCCCACACCATGGCGCAGGCGAAGGCCGCTGCCGAGATGATAAACGTGACCTACAATGTGCTCGACGCCAATGTCGATCCTGTGGCTTCGCAGAAACGCGGCGCCCCGAAGGTGCATGACGTGGCGCCGAAGAACACCGTGTTTGAGTGGGAACTTGGCGACAAGGCTGCGACCGACGCAGCGTTCGCCAGCGCGGCCCATGTCACCAAGCTCGACCTGGTCAACAACCGGCTGGCGCCCAATGCCATGGAACCGCGCGCGGCCATCGGTTCCTACGATGCTGGTGAAGATCACTACACGCTGTATACAACCAGCCAGAACCCGCACGTGGCCCGGCTTGTCATCTCGGCGTTCGTCGGGCTGGCGCCGGAACACAAGCTGCGTGTGGTCGCACCTGACGTCGGCGGCGGATTCGGCTCCAAGATTTTCATCTATGCCGAGGAAGTCGTGTGCCTGTGGGCGTCAAAGCGCGCCGGTGGCGTGCCGGTCAAATGGGTGGCCGACCGTTCGGAAGCTTTCCTGACCGATGCCAACGGCCGTGACCATGTGACCACGGCAGAGCTAGCCACCGACAGTGGCGGCAGCATCACGGGCCTGCGGGTGAAGACGATCGCCAATATGGGCGCCTACCTGTCGACATTCGCGTCGTCGGTGCCGACCTATCTGTACGCGACGCTGTTGTCGGGGCAGTACAACATTCCCAATATCTATGCCGAAGTGGATGCGGTCTACACCAACACTTCGCCGGTGGATGCCTATCGCGGTGCCGGCAGGCCGGAAGCCACCTATGTCGTGGAGCGGCTGATGGAAACGGCGGCCCGCGAACTGGGCATGGACCCGGCTGACTTCAGGGCGAAAAACTTCATCAACTCGTTCCCGCACCAGACCCCTGTCATCATGTGCTATGACGCCGGCGACTACGCTGCATCGCAGAAGATGGCGATGGAGATGATCGACTATGCCGGCTTTGAAAAGCGCAAGGCTGCATCGGTGCGCAAGGGCAAACTGCGCGGTATCGGCTTCTCCAACTATATCGAAGCCTGCGGCATCGCGCCGTCGGCAGCTGTCGGTTCGCTCGGTGCCGGTGTCGGATTGTGGGAGTCGGCGGAAGTTCGTGTGAACCCGGTCGGCACGGTTGAAATACTCACAGGATCGCACAGCCATGGCCAGGGTCACGAGACAACCTTTGCCCAGCTTGTGTCGGACCGGCTTGGTATTCCGGCGGACCAGGTGGCCATCGTGCACGGCGACACCGACAAGGTGCAGTTCGGCATGGGCACCTACGGCTCGCGTTCGGGCGCCGTCGGCATGACCGCCATTTCCAAGGCGCTCGACAAGATCGAGGCCAAGGCCAGGAAAGTGGCTGCCCATGTGATGGAGGCATCGGAAAGCGATGTCGAGTTCAAGGACGGCAGCTTCTCGGTCAAGGGCACCGACAAGAAGATGGCGTTTGGCGAAGTGGCACTGTCGGCCTATGTGGCGCACAAGTTCCCGACCTCCGAGATCGAGCCGGGCCTCAAGGAAGGCGCGTTCCACGATCCGACCAACTTCACCTTCCCGGCCGGTTGCCACATCTGCGAACTGGAAGTCGATGCGGACACCGGCGTCACCGAGATCGTGGACTGGGTGGCCGTGGATGACTTCGGCAATGTCATCAATCCGATGATCGTCGAAGGCCAGGTCCATGGCGGCATCGCACAAGGTGTCGGACAGGCGCTGACGGAGGCAGTGGTGTATGATGAAGGCGGCCAGTTGCTGACCGGGTCCTACATGGATTACTGCATGCCGCGCGCCGACAACCTGCCGTCGTTCAAGCTTGGCTTCACCAAGACTGAGTGCCCGTCAAACCCGCTGGGCATCAAGGGCTGTGGCGAGGCAGGGGCAATTGCAGCGCCTGCTGCGGTCATGAACGCCCTGACCAATGCGCTGGGCGTGAAGGACGTGCCGATGCCGGCGACACCGCAAAACGTCTGGAGCGCCATGGCGCACCTGCGTGAAGCGGCTGAATAGAGCAAAGGGACAGGAGAAAACCTATGTATGAATTTGAATATCACCGTCCCAAAAAGCTGGCGGATGCAGTCAAACTGATCAAGTCGAAGAAGGAAGGCAAGCTGATGGCCGGCGGCATGACGCTGATCCCGACCATGAAACAGCGTCTGGCTGCACCGTCGGATGTGATCGACCTTTCAGGCCTCGGCAATTCAGGCGTGAGCGTTACCAAGACAAAGGTCACCATCAAGGCGGGCACCACCCATGCTGAGGTTGCTTCAAGCTCCGATCTGAAGAAGGCCATACCGGCGCTGGCTGCGCTGGCCGGCATGATCGGAGACCCGCATGTGCGGCATATGGGCACTATCGGCGGCTCGGTCGCCAATGCAGACCCGGCGGCGGATTACCCCGCCGCCCTGCTGGCGCTCAATGCCAAGGTGGTGACGGACAGCCGCACCATCGAAGCCGACAAATTCTTCAAGGGCCTGTTCGAGACGGCATTGCGGACAAACGAGATCATCAAGCAGGTCGAGTTTGCAATTCCGGAAAAAGCTGCCTACTCGAAGTTCCCGAACCCTGCGTCGCGCTATGCCATGGTCGGTGTCTTCGTGGCTGACTTCGGCAAGAAGGGTGTCCGTGTCGGGGTGACCGGCGCGAAAGGCTCCGCTTACCGCGAGAAGGCGATGGAAAAGGCGCTCATGGCGGAGTTTTCCGCTGATGCCATAGCCGGGGTCAAGATAAAGGCTGACGACATGAATGAGGACATTCATGCTTCTGCGGAGTATCGTGCACACCTTGTGGGCGTGATGGCGAAGCGGGCGATTGCCGCTGCCAAGTAACCCGCGTCATGTCGATAAATACCGGTCCGCGGGTGTCTTGCTCGCGGACTGTTTTTTTCAGCGCAACCCAGATTGAGCAAGCGTATGCCCAAAAAACTGCCGACGTCCATTGATGCCACCCAGGAACTGCTGTCGGGAGATGGCTACCTGGCCGACCGGCCGCTGTCGACGGTGGTTTACCTGGCCTTGAAAATGGGCAGGCCGCTGTTTCTGGAAGGCGAGGCCGGTGTCGGCAAGACGGAAATTGCCAAGGTGCTTAGCACCGTTCTCGACCGGAATTTGATCCGCCTGCAGTGTTATGAGGGACTTGATCTGGCCGCTGCGGTCTACGAATGGAACTATTCGGCGCAGATGATCGAGATCCGCATGGCCGAAGCCGAAGGCGTCGATGACCGAGACCGGCTGCAGTCGGACATATTTTCTGACCGTTTCCTGATCAAGCGGCCCTTGCTGCAGGCGCTTGAACCCCATGCCGGTGGCACGCCGGTTCTGCTGATTGACGAGCTTGACCGGACCGACGAGGCGTTCGAAGCGTTTCTGCTGGAAGTGCTGTCGGACTATCAGATTACAATTCCCGAAGTCGGCACTGTGAAAGCGGCCGAGCCGCCAATCGTCATCATCACTTCCAACCGAACGCGCGAGGTGCACGACGCGCTCAAGCGGCGATGCCTGTACCATTGGGTCGGGTATCCGTCGGCTGAGCGTGAACTGGCCATCATCAAGGCCCGCAAGCCGGGCGTAGGCGACAAGCTGGCAGAGGAGGTGGTCGGATTCATCCAGGCCTTGCGCGGCGAGGACCTGTTCAAGTCGCCGGGCGTAGCCGAAACCCTGGACTGGGTGTCGGCGCTGAACGAATTGAATGCCATCGCGCTGGACCCGGCAACGGTGAACGACACGCTCGGCGTACTGCTGAAGTACCAGGACGATATTGCTCGCATGGAAGGCTCGGAGGCCAAGCGGTTGGTCGAGCAGATCCAGTCTGACATTCGCCTGCGTGCAGCCGAGTAGGGCCTATGGCGATACAGCCAGTACCGGCCAATTCCAACAAGCCGCCCCCGACAGGACACCTGCCGGCCAACATCATGCACTTTGCCCGTGTGTTGCGCGATACCGGTTTGCCGGTGGGGCCCGGTGCGGTGCTGGACGCGTTGGATGCGGTGCGCGGCGGCGGCATGGCGACCAAGACCGATTTCTACTGGATCATGCACTCGGTGTTCGTAAAGCGGCATGAGCACACCACGCTGTTCGATCACGCGTTTGAAGTGTTCTGGCGCAAGCCGAAAATGGTCGAGCAACTGATGCAGCTGCTGTTCCAGCAGGTGCGGGTGGAGACAACACCGGACAAAAAGAAGGCCGGACACAAGCGGTTGGCGGAAGCCATGTTCAACCAGGATGACGCTCAGTCGGAACGGGAACGCCCGGCCGACGAGGTGGAGCTTGAAGGCGAGTACACGGCTTCGGCGCGCGAAGTGATCCGCAACAAGGACTTCGAGCAGATGAGCGCGGACGAAGAGCGTATCGCGCGCGCCGCCATCGCCCGCATGCGCATGAACCGGTTGCAGGTGAAAATGCGGCGCTTCAAACCGTCTCCGCAAGGAGTGGTGGACATGCGCGCCACCATGCGCCGCTCACTTCGGGCAGGTGGCAACATGACGTCGCTGGCGCTGAAGGCGCGCCAGACCCGCGAGCCGCCGTTGGTTGTGCTGCTCGATATCTCCGGATCGATGGCCAACTACTCGCGGATATTCCTGCACTTCCTGCACGCGCTTACCAACGACCGATCCCGGGTGCAGGTGTTTGTATTCGGGACACGGCTGACCAATATCACCCGTGAGCTGAAACGACGCGATGTGGATGAGGCCATGGAACTTGTAGGCTCCAATGTGGACGATTGGTCGGGTGGTACGCGCATAGGCCACACCTTGCGCGAATTCAACCGCAAGTGGGCGCGGCGGGTTCTGGCACAAGGAGCCCATGTGCTGATGATGACCGACGGGCTGGACCGGGATGATGTTGACCTGCTGGAGACGGAAATGGCGCGGCTGGCGCGGTCTGCCAAACGGATTGTCTGGCTCAACCCGCTTTTGCGCTATGGTGGGTTTGAGGCCCGTGCCAGCGGTATCAGGGCGATCATGCCCCATGTGGATGAGTTTCGGCCCTGCCACTCCCTGAATACACTGGCTGACCTGGCAGAGGTGCTGTCTGGTTCACGGAACGAAATGCACGATCCGCAAATTTGGCTTAAGACAGGTGATCCGAGGAAAACCGAAGAGGTAAGACCATGAGCAGCAATGATGCCAATCTGCTGGCAACGGCCAACAACTGGGTGCGGGAAGGCCGCAAGGTGGCGCTGGCAACGGTGATCGAGACCTGGGGATCGGCGCCGCAACCTGTCGGTTCACAACTGGTCATCGACGCAGACGGCAATTTCGAAGGATCGGTATCCGGCGGATGTGTTGAAGGAGCCGTGGTCACCGAAGCGCAGGATGCCATAGAGAGCGGCGCCGGTAAGGTGCTGGCGTTCGGTGTGGCCGATGAAACAGCCTGGGAAGTCGGCCTGGCGTGCGGCGGCAAAATCAGGGTCTATGTGGAACCGGTGACAGGAGCCTGACAATTAGATGGACGTTGCGGTTCTCGAAACACTGGAAAACGCCCGTGCCGACCGGCTCGCCGTCGCGGTGGTGACCGACATCGACTCCGGTGCGCAGGAGGTGGTTGCCCGGCGCTATGCGGGGGAGCACGCGCTGGCCGAGGCGCTTGAGAACGGGTTCCGGTTTGACAAATCCGGAGTCGTTTCAACGGACAAGGCCGAGTTCTTCATCCATATTCACAACCCGGCCCTGCGGCTGGTGATCATCGGTGCGGTCCATATCGCCCAGGCGATTGTGCCGATGGCGAAAGCCGCCGGTTATGACATCACGGTAATTGACCCGCGCGGGGCGTTTGCCACCGAGGACCGGTTTCCCGGGGTTAAACTGCATGCGGACTGGCCCGATGAAGTATTGCCGGCCATGGCCCTTGATGCTCGCACCGGTTTTCTGGCGCTCACCCATGACCCGAAAGTGGATGATCCGGCACTGATTGTGGCGCTGCAGAGCGAGTGTTTTTATATCGGTGCCCTGGGGTCGAGACGAACTCAGGCCGCACGGACCGAGCGGCTGAAACAGGCAGGCGTGGAAGCAGCGCGCATTTGCGGACCTGTTGGCCTGGATATCGGCGCGCGCGGAGCCCCGGAAATCGCCATTTCGATCATGGCCGAGATGACCAGGGCGCTGCGACTGGGTCTGGATACATGACATTCGGCGAGATTGATGTCACCCTGGCACAAGGGGCTATTCTGGCCCATTCGGTGCGCGCGCACGGTGTCAGTTTCAAGAAGGGCAGGGTCCTGTCCGCGGCAGATGTTGCCGAGTTATCCGCAGCCGGTGTCGCAACTGTTTTTGCCGCCCGCGTCGAAGCAGATGATGTGCATGAAGATGCGGCGGCCGCCCGCCTGGCTGATGCGGTGTGCGGCGACGGCATGGTCCGGCAAGAGGCCTCGACCGGGCGTGCAAACATCTATTCGGCGCATGACGGCATTGTGCTGGTGGATGCAGGAATGGTGCGGGCGCTCAACCGCTTGCATGAAGCCGTGACACTGGCGACGCTGACACCGTTTCAGGCGGTCAAGGCAGGCCAGATGGTCGCGACGGTCAAAATCATACCGTTTTCAGCGCCGGCAAGTGTTGTCGACGAGGCCGCACATCTCGCCGGGTCGGGATCGCTGCTGACAGTTGTGCCGTTTTTGCCGCACAAGGCGGGACTGGTGCTGACCCGCACTGCAGGAATGAAGGAGTCCCTGCTGGAAAAGTCTGCCACTGTCATTCGCGACCGGCTCGAGCGCCATGGCAGCACGCTGGGCGATGTGGTCGAGGTTGCACACACCATCGAGGGTGTGTCCGACGGCATCAGCAGGTTGAAGGCGTCAGGGCACAATCCGGTGCTGGTTTTCGGTGCATCAGCCATCGTTGACCGTGGCGATGTGGTGCCGGCGGGCCTGGAAGCCGCCGGCGGGCAGATCGTGCATTTGGGCATGCCGGTCGACCCCGGCAATCTGCTGTTGCTCGGCTCGCTCGGCGCAGATGCGGTCATCGGCGTGCCATCGTGTGCCCGGTCTCCGAAACTGAACGGCTTTGACTGGGTGCTGGGCCGGGTGCTGGCAGGCATTGACGTGCGGCCGCAGGATATCATGGACATGGGGGCAGGCGGGCTGTTGATGGAGATCGACACCAGACCGTCTCCGCGCGAGGCCGGCCGGTGAGCCGGGTGGCAGGCGTGGTGCTGGCGGCCGGCACATCGTCGCGGTTTGGCTCGCACAACAAGCTGCTGGCCAGCTATCACGGTCAGCCGATGCTGCGCGGCGTGGTCGAAACCGCGCTGGCCACGGGGTTGGAGCCGGTTATCATTGTGACCGGCCACGACGCCGGCGATGTTCAGCAGGCACTGGATGGCCTGGATGTGGTTTTTTCCCACAATGCCGGGTTTGAAACAGGGCAGGCCAGTTCGTTGAAGACCGGAATTGCGGCCGTCCCGGACGGTTGCGCAGGCGCCATGATCCTGCTGGGTGACATGCCGGATGTGTCTGCCGATGTCATCAACCAGCTGCTGGATGAGTTTGCCGGCGAGGCGTGTATTGTGGTTCCGCAACACGGCGGAGTTCGCGGCAACCCGGTGATTTTAGGCAGGGCAAGCTTTGCCGAGCTCAACGGTATCACTGAAGACCAGGGCGCTCGTGGCCTGCTGCGTGGTGACAATGTCCGCATGATCGACGTGGGCACAGATGCCGTGCTGCGGGATTTTGATACACCTGACAGCCTGAAAGGCCGCAGCTAAGGTTTTAATGAGTCAATCCAATTGGTAAGCCGGAGTATTTCACACCATGTACAAGCTGATCGGATCGCCAAAATCCCGTGCCTTCAGGGTCATGTGGATGCTGGAAGAGCTGGGCGAGACTTACGAACAGGACAATGCCTCACCGCGATCGCCGGAGGCGCTTGCGGTGAACCCGTCGGCCAAGGTGCCTGCCTTCATGGATGGCGATGACATCATCCTGGACAGCGTGGCGATCTGTCAGTATCTGGCGGACAAGCACGGCAAGTTCACCCACAAGGCGGGCACTGTGGCACGTGCCAGGCAGGACAGTTTCACCCACCTGGCGCTGGATGAGCTGGATGGATCTCTGTGGTGGGCGGCGAAAAACAGCTTCGCGCTGCCGGAAGAGCTGCGCAGCGACAAGGCTGCGGCAGCCTGCGAATACGACTACAAGCGCGGACTGGCCCACCTTGAAACCCGCCTTGGCGACAAGCTGTATGTCACAGGTGACGATTTCACCGTGCCCGACCTGGTCATCGGGCACTGCTTGGGCTGGGGGATCAACGTGATGAAGTGGCTGCCGCCGAAAGGCCCGCTGCGGGACTATCTGGCACGGGTGCGCGAACGGCCGGCCTTCAAGACGGCTTGGGCGAAGCGCGAAGCCGCGCCGAACATGTTTTAGTGCGAGGCGTGATTAGATCAGCTTCAATGCCCTGAAACTGGTGTGGCCGGTGCGGCCGATGATGATGTGGTCGTGTACGGTGATATTGAGCTTCGCCGCGGCCTCCACGATTTGCCGGGTCATGTCGATGTCGGTCTGGGACGGTGTGGGATCACCGGACGGGTGATTGTGCACCAGGATGATGGCCGAAGCGGACAGCTCCAGTGCCCGCTTGATAATCTCGCGCGGGTAGACCGGCGTGTGGTCGACCGTGCCGCGTTGCTGCACCTCGTCGGCAATCAGCACGTTCTTGCGATCCAGAAACAGCAGGCGGAACTGCTCTCGCTCGTCATAGGCCATGGCGGCAGTGCAATATTCGATCAGCGCCGACCAGGATGTCAGCGCAGGCTTTGCCAGCACCGCGGTGCGGGCCATGCGCACGGACGCGGCCTGGATGAGTTTCAGCTCAAACACAACCTTGTCGCCGACACCCTTGACCTCCTTCAGGCGCGCCGCGGGCGCCGCAAGGACATCGCCGAATGTTCCGAACCTGGCAATCAGCGCCTTGGCGATTGGCTTGGTGTCCTGCCTGGGAATGGCACGGAAAAGTACCAGTTCCAGCAGTTCATAGTCGGGCATGGCGTCGGCACCGCCCCGGCTGAAACGCTCGCGCAGGCGCTCGCGATGGCCCAGATGACCGGGCGCATCCTTGCTGCTGCCGCCTGGAAGGTCGAGGCCCGGTTCGTCCTTGAAACTCATTCTCAGACCTCCAGGGGTGCTTGTGGCACGATCAGGTCTTGTGTGGCGGGCAGTGATAGCCTTCAGGCGACAGTGTGAAAACCTCGCATCCGTCGGCGGTGATGCCGATGGTGTGTTCAAACTGTGCAGACAGCGACCGATCTCGGGTCACTGCGGTCCAACCATCGGACAGAACTTTCACCTGCGGCCGGCCCAGATTGATCATCGGCTCCACCGTGAAGAACATGCCTTCGCGCAATTCGATGCCCTCTCCCTTGCGGCCATAGTGCAGAATGTTCGGCATGTCATGAAACAGCCGACCAAGGCCGTGGCCACAGAAGTCGCGCACGACCGAACAGCGCTCACTTTCGGCATAGGTCTGGATGGCGTGACCGATATCGCCGGTATGGGCGCCGGGGCGGATCACGGCCAGGCCGCGCATCAGGCATTCATAGGTGATCTCGATCAACCGTTCCGCCTTGCGATTGATGGCGCCGACAGGGTACATGCGGCTCGAATCTCCGTGCCAGCCGTCCACGATCAGGGTGATGTCGATATTGACGACTTCGCCTTCCTTGAGCGCGCGCGGTCCGGGAATGCCGTGGCAGACCACGTGGTTGATCGAGGTGCAGATGGATTTGGGAAAGCCGCGATAGTACAACGGTGCCGGTGTGGCGCCGTTGTCTCTGGCGAACATCAGCGCCACCCGGTCAAGTTCTGCCGTGGTGACGCCTGGTTTCACCAGCGGAACCAGCAAATCCAGCGCTTCGGCCGCCAGCCTGCCTGCCTTGCGCATGCCTTCGAAATCTTCGGGCCCGTGCAGCTTGACCTGGCCATTGTTGACCAGTGGGGCGGCTGTTGCTTCTACATAAGTGGTTTGCATTGCTTACCTTGCTCTACGACACGTCTTCTATTTCGACTGACGTGTCACATGAAATCGCATCATCGCCCATGGTGCAAGCCATCGCGATGCTCTCGACACCTGATTTAGTCGCTTTGGTCCAGGTTTCAAAGTAAAACGGATCAATATCGCGGGCCAGCGAGAAGCGTTCGGCGTCACTGCGTTGGATCAGGTACACCATCACCGCACGATGACCGTCACGCACCATGTCGGCCAGTTCATCAAGGTGCTTGGCGCCGCGCGATGTCACTGCGTCGGGAAATTCAGCCAGGCCGGCCGTGCGGGACAGAGTGACGTTCTTGACCTCGACATAGCATGAAGGTTTGTCGTCATCGGACAACAGCAGGTCGATGCGGCTGTTCTTGCCGTATTTCTGTTCGCGCTTGAGCGTGCCGTAGCCGGCAAGCTGCGGGATACGCCCGGCGGTAATGGCTTCCTCGACCAGCTTGTTGGGCAGGCCGGTGTTCAGGCCGACCCGGGCCTTGCCGCCACCGGCATTGAGTGCTTCCACCATTTCCCAGGTGTGCTTGTACTTGCGCGTCGGGCTGTCGGACACCGACAGCCAGACCGGATTGCCCGGATCCAGCAACCCCATCATGGAGCCGGTGTTCGGGCAGGTGGCGGTGACGATTTCTCCTGTGTCCAGAGTCACATCGGTCAGGAACCTCTTGTAGCGCTTGATCAGCGTGCCGCGCAGCAATGGCTTATCGGAAATTTTCATGGTGGCTTGACCTGTTGTGTGGCTTCTGACGTAAGTGGATGCACAAACGATTAAGTGTCACATAAACCGGAATATTTCCAGCCATGACAAGCTCTATTCCCACGGCAGCGGTTTTGCTGATCGGCGACGAAATCCTGTCCGGGCGCACCAAGGATGCCAATCTGGGTTACATTGCCGACTATCTGACGGTGCTGGGCATCGACCTGAAGGAGGCCCGCGTGGTGTCCGACGAGGAAGCCGACATCGTGGCGGCTCTGAACGCGCTGCGGGCCCGCTACACCTACGTTTTCACCACTGGCGGGATTGGTCCTACCCACGACGACATTACCGCAGACTGCGTTGCCGCCGCCTTCGGCGTGGCAATCGATCATCATCCCGAGGCGTTGCGGATATTGCGGGAGCACTGGGCCGGCCGCGGTATCGAGGAGAACGAAGCCCGCCTGCGCATGGCCCGGATTCCCGATACGGCTGAACTGATTCCCAATCCGGTCTCGAAGGCACCGGGCTTTCACATCGGCAATGTGTTCGTGATGGCAGGTGTGCCGAAGATCATGCAGGCCATGCTCGACGCGGTGGCGCCCGAGCTCACCGGCGGTGCGGTGATGCTGTCGCGCACCGTGCCGCTTGATCTTGGCGAAGGTGATGTGGCAGCCAGGCTGAAG
This sequence comes from Pseudomonadota bacterium, assembly GCA_039194725.1. GTDB lineage: Bacteria > Pseudomonadota > Alphaproteobacteria > Rhizobiales > Aestuariivirgaceae > Anderseniella. Next base: position 7,624 of record JBCCVY010000017.1, on the reverse strand, counting down.
GAGATCCAGGTCGCGCACCGTGGCGTGATGATCGGTTCGTACCCTTATGAACGCGATGGCCGGTTCGCCACCAACATCGTCGTGCGTTCGCGCGATGAAACAGCAATGAACGCGGCGGCTGCCGAGGTGGAGCGGCTGCCTGAAGAACTGGGCGGCAAATCAGCCGGGTAGACCGAGGCCTTGATGTCAGCTGCGGTTGCGACCTGACAGCCGTTGCCAGTTGCGTGGAAATCCGCCATATTGAATGCTCATTCAATATAAAGGTGCCGCTATGCTGAACCCACTGCACAACCAGTATGACCACGAACAGTTGTGGGCGCTGGATCGTGATCATTTCCTGCATCCCTGGACGCATTTTGACAGCTTCAAGAAGGAAGGTTCACTGGTGTTGGCCAGGGGCGAGGGCTGCCATGTCACCGACACCGAGGGCAAGCAGTACTTTGACGGCATCGGCGGCATGTGGTGCGTCAATGTCGGCTATGGCCGCGATGAACTGGCGCAGACCATGGCGGAACAGGCCAGCCAGTTGGCCTATTCAAACACGTTTGTCGATGTGTCCAACGCGCCGGCAGCCATGTTGTCGGGCAAGCTGGCGTCCATGGCGCCGGGATCACTGAACCGGGTGATGTATTCGCTGACCGGCTCGGCTGCCAACGAGGGAGCCATCCGGATTGCGCAGTACTATCACGGCCGCAAGGGCCGCAAGACCCGCAAGCACATCATCAGCCGCAAGAACTCCTACCACGGCTCAACGGTGCTGACGGCTTCCGTCGGTCTGCGCGACGGCGACCGCCAGGACGAGTTCCAGTATCTAACCAGCTTCATCCATCACCTGTCGGCGCCGTACCACTATCGCAGCGGCGAGGGCATGAGCGAAGCCGAGTTTACCGATTTCCTGGTACAGGAATTCAGGGACAAGATTGCCGAACTGGGCCCCGACAACATCTCCTGCTTCATAGCCGAGCCGATCCAGGCATCAGGCGGTGTCGTGCCGCCACCTCCAGGTTACCTGAAACGCATGATCGAGGTGTGCCGCGAGCACGACATCCTGTTCATTGCCGATGAGGTCGTCACCGCCTTCGGGCGTATCGGCCACATGTTTGCATCATGGGACGAGTTCGGCATTCAGCCGGACATGATTGTGTGCGCGAAAGGCATCACGTCGGGATACTTCCCCATGGGTGCGACGCTCTACACCGACGAAATTCACGAGGTCATGTCGAGCGACAATCCCGACGGCTGGTTCGCGCATGGGTTCACCTGTGCCGGCCATCCGGTGGGCTGTGCTGTGGCGCTGAAGAATATCGAGATCATGGAACGTGAGGATATCTGCGGCAATGTGCGCGTGGTTGGGGATTATCTCGAAAGCCGGCTGCATGAACTGGCGGAGCTTCCCATTGTCGGCGATGTTCGTGGCAAGCGCATGATGATGTGTGTCGAATATGTTGCCGACAAGCAGACCAAGGCCCATATCCCCCATGAAGTGAACATCTCCAAACGGATTTCCAATCTGTGCGAGACGCGCGGTCTTCTGGTGCGTCCCATGGGCCATCTGGACGTGATGTCACCACCGCTGACCATGACCCGCGATGATGCCGACTTCCTGGTCGAAACCATCCGCGGTGCGGTTGTCGAGGTCACTGATGAACTGGTCAGGGAAGGGGTTATCTAAGCCAGACGTCAGATCGCGTCCTTCAGTGCCGTCGACATGTTTCCCTGGCTGGCAACTTCAACGCGTTCAAGTTCAAGCCATCGGCTCATGGTGTGAAGGGAAGGCGCAATGGCTTCGGATACGGCTCCGGGGTCGATGCCGTCTTCGTGCCAGGCAGCGTTGATGCGCAACGTGCCGGCTTGCCGATCCGCCTTCATGCACAGCCTGCCGGCCAGCTGTTCGCCGATCAGCACCGGCAGCACGTAGTAGCCAAACTGGCGCTTGGGCGCGGGCGTGTAGATTTCTATGCGATAGCGGAAATCGAACAGTCGCTCGGCGCGGTCGCGATTCCATACCAGCGGATCGAACGGCGACAACACAGTGGCGTGCTCAAATGAACGGGCCGACTTGGCCTGATGCCAGATGTAACCCGGCTTGCTCCAGCCCTTCACCTCGACCATGTGCAGTTCGCCGCTTTCAACCAGTTCGGCGACCGCCTGGCGGGCATCGGCGACGGGCAGGCGAAAATAGTCCCTGATGTCGGTTTCTGTCGATATTCCCAGCGCACGGGCCGAGTGGCGCGCCAGCTCGCGAATGGCGTCCGCGCGCTCAGGCGTCGTGGCAGCGTGAGTGTCATCCGGCAGCACTCGTTCCGGAACGTCATACAGGCGTTCGAATCCGTCGCGGCTGGCCGTGGTCACATCGCCGGTCCAGAACAGGTACTCCAATGCTGTCTTGTTGTCATTCCAGCCCCACCATTCGCCGGAACGAACAGCCGGCTGGCCGAAATCGCGGGGGCGCAGCGGGCCTTCGGCGCGGACCCTGGCAAGGGTTTGCTCGACGACCTGCGATTTCTCACGGGCAAACTCCACCAGGCCCTTGTAGATGCCCGTGCCGTTGCGGGCATCGTCCATGCGCCAGCGCAGCAGTGGCTGGTAGCGGTACGGCAACAGGGATGCCTCATGCGCCCAATACTCGAAACAGCGGCGGTTTTTGGCTGCCAGCGTGTGCCGATCCAGGACCTCCCTGTCATAGCTGCCAAGCCGTGAAAACAGGGGCAGGTAGTGGGAACGTGACAACACATTCACGCTGTCGATCTGCAGCAGGTTCAGCCTGTCTATGACCTTTGACAGGGTCTGCCAACGGGTGGCCTTGCCGGGTTCGGGCTGGACGCCGGAAAAGCCCTGCGCGGTCAGCGCCAGGCGGCGGGCGGACTTGAGGCTGATGCGTTGTGGCCTGGGCATTGTCAGATACAGCGACCGCCGTCGACTTCCATGCACACGCCGGTGATGAAAGTGCTTTCATCCGATGCGAAGAACAGGGCTGCATTGGCCATGTCGAGCGGGGTGGACAGTCTGCCCATGGGAACCGTGGAAACGAATGCGGAGCGCATTTCATTGGTCACTTCACCACCCATGAACGCGCCCAGCATCGGCGTTTCGCCGGCCACCGGACACAGGGCATTGACGCGGATCTGGTCCGGCGCGAGTTCAACTGCCATCGCCTTGGTCATGGTGGTGACCGCGCCTTTGGACGCATTGTACCAGACCAGCCCCGGGCGCGGCCGCAGGGCGGCGGTCGAGGCAGTGTTGATGATCGAGCCTGACCCCTGTTTGCGCATGACCGGCACGACAACCCTGGTCGCCAGGAAGATCGATTTCACATTGACGTCGAAAATACGCTGAAACGTCTCTTCATCCACATCCAGCATGGGCTGGTTGGTTTGCGGCATGCCGGCATTGTTGATCATAACGTCGACGGTCTTGAACTGGTCCACCGTTGAGTCGACCAGATTCTGGACGTAGCCGCTGTCGGTGACATCGCAGTGAGTGTAGACGCAGGGTGTGCCCCTGCCGGAAATCTCCCTTGCCAGAGCTTCGCCGGCATCGTCGTTTATGTCGGCGATCACGGTGTTTGCTCCTTCATCGGCAAACCTTCGGATCATGCCTTCGCCGAAGCCGGAGGCGCCACCGGTGACAATCACTGTCTTGCTCTTCATTCTCATGTGAGTGGTTTCTCCATTGTTACGACGTGCTCCTCGAATCCAAACCGGCCGTAGAGCTCGCGGGCGACGGCGTTCTTTGCCAGCACGCCGATACGAAGCCAGCGGGCGTCGGCTGCCCGCGCCAGCGCTTCAGCATCGCGCAGCAAGGCCTTGCCGATACCCTGGCCGCGGGCCGATTTCGCGATCACGATCTCGCTCACATAAGCATAGTCGAAACGCTGCTCGTCGGCCTCCTCATTGGGTACCCTGGTCATGATTGCGCAATACCCCACGGGCGTGCCACCGAGCCAGGCAAATCGGATACGGCCCGCGTAGTCCCTGCAATCCTTCTTGATGCCGTCCACATACCAACCGGCGATCTCCTCCGGTGGGATCATGCGGTCATAATACTCGGTTTCGTAGCCCTGCAGCTCGCGTATCAACTGGATCAGCTGAGCCTCATTTTCGTCCTCGTAGTCGCGGATTTCGAGAGCGTCCGACATAGTCAACGTTAACTTACCATTCACTGTAAAATTCAATTCAAATTGTATTCTTTGGGCAGCAATGAGACACTGTGTTCAGCGTTCAGTCCAGCATTGAAAGATGTTCGAGACGACTTCGCTTAGCTGATCGTCCTTTCTGAGGGGTAAGGGCAGTCCCGCTGACGAGACAAGCGGAGTACGCATGACGGCAGCGTTGGTTGAGGGGCCAACGCTGCCGTTGCCATTTCAGCTACCAAGATGCCGAGCTAGTCGAGGAAAACAGCTTCCAGCGGCCGGGCTTCGTCCGGTTTCAGGGCGCTTGAGTACCGATACAACGTCGAGCAGTACGGGCAGACAATCTCGTTGTCGTCTCCCATGTCCAGAAACACGTGCGGATGGTCGAACGGCGGTTTGGCGCCTGTACACTGGAATTCGCGGGTGCCGATCTCTATGACGGCAACGCCCATGTCGTTGTGAAACTTCGGTGTATCGGTGCTCGCCATGTATCTGCCTGCCTCAAGGTTTGCGCAGTGCGCGGAATTTCTTGTGTTGATGGAACTGCGTTTGGTTATAGCTGTTGCAGCGGCGATAGCATAAATTAGGGCGTGCGGCCAAGCCCGTAACGCCAACCGGAGCCAGAACACGTTGCCCAGTTTCCTGTCAGATAACGTCAACATCGCCTATGAGGTGCACGGGGAGGGTGAACCTATTCTGCTGATTCACGGGTTTGCCTCGAACATCCGGATCAACTGGCAGTCCACCGGCTGGATCGACCTTCTGGCCAAAGCGGGCCGCCAGGTCATCGCCATAGACAATCGCGGGCATGGAAACAGCGACAAGCCGCATGACCCGGTTCGCTACACTTCCCCTGAGATGGCCCGGGATTCGAGCAGGTTGATCGACCATCTCGGCCACGAGAGCGTCGACGTGATGGGCTATTCCATGGGCGCCCGTCTCTCCGCGATGCTGGGCATTCACCACAGCGACCAGGTGCGTTCCCTGGTGCTTGGCGGTCTGGCCGGCAACATGATAAGCGGCGTTATCGGTGCGGAGGAAATTGTTGCCGCCCTGCAGGCTTCATCTCTCGCCGAGGCGCGGGGTATCCAAGGCAAGGCATTCAGGGCCTTTGCCGAACAGACGGGCTCGGATCTGGAGGCGCTTGCTGCCTGCATGGCCTCGCAGAGAACCCTTATCAGCGAGGATGAACTGGCGCAGATCAAGGTTCCCACCCTGGTCGTGGCCGGTGACGAGGACGAACTCGCAGGCTCGGTGAACACGCTGGTCGAGGCGATCCCGTTTGCCGAAGGTATCGTGTTGCAAGGCAAGGACCACATGAAGGCCGTCGGCGACAAGACTTACAAGCTTTCGGTGCTGGATTTTCTGGACAGGCGGCCATGACATCAGCTGAGCAGTTGCAGTTTGCCGGCTCGGAGGGCAACCGGCTGGTGGCGGACATGTATGGCGCGGACAATGCGCGCGGACTTGTGCTGCTGGCGCATGGCGGCGGCCAGACCAGGCATTCATGGGGCGGTACGGCACGGGCGCTGGCGGCCCAGGGCATCACGGCGGTCACCATGGACCAACGCGGCCACGGCGACAGCGACTGGGTTGAAAGCTCGGCTTACGATTTTCATGCCTTTGCCGGAGACATGGCCTGCGCGGCACGGCAGCTACAGGAAATGACCGGTTTCAGGCCGGCCATTGTCGGGGCATCTCTTGGCGGGCTGGCAGGGTTGTTTGCAGCTGGAAGCGAGGATTGCAGGGAAGCACTGGCAGCTCTGGTGCTGGTGGACATCACGCCAAAAATGAAGGTCGACGGGGTGCGCCGCATCATCGGCTTCATGTCGGAACACTCGCAACAGGGTTTTGCCAGCGTTGAAGAGGCTGCCGATGCCATATCCGCCTATCTTCCGCACCGGCCACGGCCGTCTGACCTGTCCGGCCTGTCAAAGAATCTGAGGCAGGGCGATGACGGCAGGCTGCGCTGGCACTGGGACCCGAAGTTCATCTCATCGCGCGCCGACGCCGACAAACACGCCGGAGAGGTGGAGGCTGCGGGTTTTAAAGCCGCCAGGCGGCTGAAAATTCCGGTTTTGCTGGTGCGTGGGCGCGAGAGCGAGCTGGTCGGCGAAAACGAGGTTGCCGCCTTCATCGAGGCGGTTCCGCACGCCAAGTTCACCGATATTGCCGGTGCGCGCCACATGGTTGCCGGAGACCGCAACGATGTGTTCACTGATGCCTTGCTGCAATTTTTTGTTGGTCTGGCTTGGCGCTGACATGTTTAAATACTACATGAAGTGATTAGCACCCGATCGGCCATGAAGCCTGAACGCGGTGAAACCGGAGGCTCAAAAAGATGCCAACACTGAAATCCAAATCTGCAAGACTGACGTCCGTGGACCCTGTCTGGACCCAAATCCGCGAAGAGGCTGAAGCTGCAACACGGGCCGACACCAGCCTGGGTGGTTTCCTGTTCACGTCGGTACTGAACCCGTCAAGTTTCGAAGAAGCACTGTGTCACCGGCTGGCACAACGGCTCGGCAATGCGGATATCGGGGCTGAACTGATCGTGCAGGGGTTTGAAGACGCGCTTGATGCAGACCCGGATATCGGCGCTGCGGCACGGGCTGACTTGCTTGCCGTCTTCGACCGCGATCCGGCATGCGACCGCTACATTGAACCGTTGCTGTACTTCATGGGGTTTCAGGCACTGCAGACCTACCGGATGGCGCACAGGCTGTTCAAGATGGGGCGCAAGGACTTCGCCTATTACCTGCAGAGCCGGTCATCGATGATTTTTGGCACCGACCTGCATCCGACGTCGCAGATCGGCCGCGGCATCATGATCGACCACGCCCATTCCATTGTCATCGGAGCGACGGCCGTGGTTGAAGACAATGTCTCGATCCTGCACTCGGTGACGCTTGGAGGCACCGGCAAGACTGATGGTGACCGGCATCCCAAGGTACGCCATGGCTGCCTGATCGGTGCGGGCGCATCCATTCTCGGCAATATCGAAGTGGGCCACTGTTCGCGGGTTGCGGCAGGTTCGGTCGTGTTGCACGACGTGCCGCCGAACCGCACTGTTGCCGGCGTTCCGGCAAAGGTTGTCGGCTACGCCGGGTGTGAAGAGCCGGCACGGCGGATGGATCACAGCATCACGGTTGCCGAGACCGGAAAGTCTGCTTAAAAACATTCCGACTTCACTGTTTGGGGTTGTTCGACAGGTGTGAACACGGTTAAACCGTGAGATAGCACCGAGGGTGGCGCCTGCCTGCTTGCAGCACATCTGCGGTGCGCTTTCGCAATGACGCTTCAAGAGGCCAACATGACACCTGACGAGATTTCAAAGCTGACGCGGTTCCTGCAGAAAACCTTTGGTCAGCCTTCAGTTCATGTGCGAAAGCGTCCACAAAAGGACGATTCCGGCGAAGTCTACATTGGTGATGAATTCATCGGCGTGATCTATCGCGATGATGAAGATCCGGATGATCTGTCATACAACCT
>JBCCVY010000016.1:0-19660 GCA_039194725.1 Pseudomonadota bacterium | reverse complement strand
TCCATGGAGCGCGCCGTCGTCAATGCCGAAGGCGAGACGGAGTGGAGCGAGATTTGTTATTGCGAGCCGCCGCTGGCGCATGAACGCGCCACTGTGCTCGATCTGCATTTTGACGACATCCGGACAGAACCGGTCGAGGCCTACGTGCGCTGCGAGGGCCAGGCCTTCATGGAGTATCTTGAGGAGCTGGTGTCGAAAGAATAGTGGTCGGGCAGCCTTCTGTTTGTTTGTCGAACAACCCATCCTCGCTGCGCTCGGGTCGCTCTGCGATCCTGAACAACCGTTGTGCAGCGGTCATTCCAGCGCAGGCTGGAATCCATCCTTCAACGGTCCCCGCACCCCAACAGTTTTGGACCCCAGCCTTCGCTGGGATGACGGCCATAATGAACACCCTCCGAAGCAGGCAAGTGCTGAGGCAAGGCCGAGGATGACACACAGAGCGGGTTTTCGGGCCGGGCAATCCCCAGTATGCCGTGCTCATGTGCCGGCGCCTATTTCTGGTACGGCTCGCCAATCGCCGAGGGTGGTGATGACCTGCCGACAAACCCGGCCAGCAACAACACGGTCATAATATAGGGCAATGCCAGCATAAGCTGCGTCGGTGCTTCGCCGATCAGCGGGATGTCGACGCCCTGCAAACGCGCACTTGCTGCCTCCAGGAAACCGAACAGCAGGCAGGCCAGCAACACTGGAACCGGCCGCCAGTTGCCGAAGATCACCGCGGCCAGCGCAATGTAGCCCTTGCCGGCCGACATCTCGCGGACAAATCCGGCGCCCTGGGCCGTTGACAGATAGGCCCCTGCGAGGCCGCAGAACAGGCCGGTCAGGATCACCGCCCGGTAGCGCAACCAGGTCACCGACACGCCGGCGCTGTCGACGGCTTCGGGCACCTCCCCGACGGCGCGCAGGCGCAGGCCGAACCGGGTCTTGTACAGCAGCAGGGCGGTGACCGGCACCATGATGAGCGCCACGTACACCAGGATGTTGTGGTTGCTGATGAGTTCCCGGTAAACCGGGCCGAACAGGGGAATGGCGTCGAAGGCATCGACGAACCACCATTCAACCGGGCGAAACCGTTCCGTGTTGCCCAGTGGCGGTGTCTGCCCGCCCTGCCTGAACAGGGCAATGCCGACAGTGACCGTCAGACCGGATGCCAGCATGTTGATGGCCAGGCCGCTGACCACCTGGTTGCCGCGGTGGGTGATGCAGGCAAAGCCGTGTATCAGCGCCAGGATCACGCAGGACAGAACAGCGCAGATGGCGCCGAGCCAGACCGACCCGCTCAGCGAGGCAATGGTTGCCGCCACGAACGCGCCCATCAGCAGCTTCCCCTCAAGCGAGATGTCGATGATGCCCGAGCGTTCCGAAAAGATGCCCGCCATGGCACACAGGATGAGCGGTGTCGCCACCCTCAGCGTGGCATCCAGCGTCAGCAGGAACTGGAAGGCAAAATCCGACATCACGCCTCACCTGCAGCCGGCTTCGGCCGCACCGTCAGCCGGGCCAGCAAACGGGCCAGCGGTGCGGAGAACATGTAGGCGAGCGCGCCAGAGAACAGCACGATCATGCCCTGTATCAGCAGGACGATTTCCCGGGTTATCGACTGGAACTCGAAGTCGAGTTCTGCACCTCCCTGGTACAGCGCGCCGAACAGCAGGCTGGCGAAGAAGATGCCGACCGGATGGTTGCGGCCCATGAGCGCGATGGCTATGCCGGCAAAGCCGTATCCGGAGGTGAAGTTCAACACCACGCGATGCTGCACACCGAGAATTTCATTGGTGGCCATCAACCCGGCGCAGGCACCTGACACAGCCAGTGCGAAGACAATGACCATGGGCACATTGATGCCGGCATAATGCGCCGCCTTCGGGTTCTGGCCGACGGCGCGGATTTCGTAGCCGATGCGGGTTTTCCAGATCAGCACCCAGAACCCGAACAGTGCCGCCAGCGCCAGCAGGAAGGACAGGTTGAGCGGCGACGCGGCGACATTGAAAAACAGCCAGTTGAGCATGTCGTGCAGCTTCGGCATCTGCCCGGAGGCGGCAAACTGCGCCGTGTGCGGTGACTGTTGGCCGGGCTGCATGAGGGTGCCAGCCAGCAGCCAGACCATGATGGCACTGGCAATGAAATTGAACATGATGGTGGTGATGACGATGTGGCTGCCGCGATAGGCCTGCAGGTATCCCGGCACCAGCCCCCACACGGCACCGAACAGGGCAGCGGCCAGGACGGCAAGTGGGATAACCAGCACCACTGGCGCCATCGGTGCCAGCCATAGGGCCACCAGCCCAGCCCCAAGCCCGCCGATATAGGCCTGACCCTCGCCACCGATATTGAACATCATCGCCTGGGCAGCGACCGCGACAGCAAGACCGGTGAAGATGAAATTGGTGGTGTAGTACAGCGTGTAGCCGAGGCTGCCGGGATAGACAAAGGCGCCCTTGATCATCACCTGGATGGCGACGATGGGATTTTCGCCTAGCGCCAGGACGATGAGCCCGCACACCAATAGCGCCACGATCAGGTTGATCAGCGGCAGAACGAAGACATCGGCCCACCTGGGCAGTGGCGGCGCGGGCGTCATGATGCGGCCGCCTCGGCATCGGCGATACCGGCCATCATGGTGCCAAGCCTGTCCCGGCCGGCATCGGCGCTGTCCAGGATGCCCATCTGCCTGCCGTCGTTCATGACCATGATGCGGTCGGACAGGCCGATGATCTCATCAAGCTCGGCCGACACCAGCAGGATCGCACAGCCTGCGTCACGCAGGGCCAGCAACTGCTTGTGGATGAATTCTATGGCGCCGACATCGACGCCGCGGGTCGGCTGGCCGACGATCAGGACTTTCGGATTGGTGTCGGTCTCACGCGCAATGACCAGCTTCTGCTGGTTGCCGCCGGAAAACTTCTTGGCCAGCAGCGCCGGATTGTCCGGCCTGACGTCATGGGCCGACATGAGCTTGTTGCAATGGGTGGTGACAGCGGCCTCATCTAGAAAATATCCCGACCCATAATCGCCAGACTGGTGATAGCCCAGAATTGCATTGCCCCTGGCATCGAACGACAGGATCAGGCCGAACTGGTGGCGGTCTTCCGGGATGTGGGCAATCTGCAAATCGCGTATCTGCGCCGGTGTCTTGGGGGTGCCCGGCGTAATGGTTTCGCCAAGCAGCCTGACCGATCCGGCCTCCAACCTGCGCATGCCGGCGATGACCTCCAACAGTTCGGTCTGGCCGTTGCCGGAGACACCAGCTATGCCGAAAATCTCTCCCGAACGGACATCGAAACTGATGTTGTTCAGCACCTGCCGCCCCCGCGATGAGGTGCAGGCAAGTCCTGATGCCTCCAGCAGCACCTCACCCGGATTCCCCTGGCCGCGGTCAACGCTCAACAACACATCGCGGCCGACCATCAGCCGGGCAAGTTCAGCCGGGCTGGTGTCGGCGGTGCGCCGATGTCCGACCATCTCGCCGTGGCGCATGACCGACACGGCATCGGTTATCGCCATGATCTCATCGAGCTTGTGGGTGATCAGCAGCACCGTCACGCCATCGCGCTTGAGGGCCTTGAGAACCTCAAACAGCTTGTCGGCCTCGCCCGGCGTCAGCACGCCGGTTGGTTCATCAAGAATGAGAATGCGGGCACCGCCCTTGATCGCCTTGATGATCTCCACTCTCTGCCGGGTGCCGACCGGCAGGTCTGCAATCACGGCATCCGGGTCGACCTGCATGCCATAGTCGTCGGCAAGCCTTTGCAGGGTGTTCAGGGTGTCGCGCTTGCCTGCCGCCAGCAGCGGCCCGCCCTCACTGCCCAGCATGACGTTTTCCAGCACCGTCATGTTGGAGACCAGCATGAAATGCTGGTGCACCATGCCGATGCCGAGGCCGATTGCATCGGCGCTGGAGCGCAGCGACACCCGCTGTCCGGCAACGTGCATCTCGCCGCTGTCGGCCTGATAGAGGCCGTACAGGATGTTCATCAGCGTCGATTTGCCGGCCCCATTCTCCCCGACAATGCCGTGGATGGTGCCGGCTTCGACCCGCAGCGACACATCCCTGTTGGCCCTGATCGGGCCGAAGGACTTGCAGATGTCGATCAGCTCGATGGCAGGAGCTGGATTGCTCTGGTCAATTGGCACTGGCGCAGATCGCCCGCGGGATCAATTCGGGCAGGAACTGTCGCTGCGATAATCGTGCACACTGATTTTTCCGGCAACGATGTCGGCACTTGCCGCTTCGATCTTGGCTTTCATGTCATCGCTGATCAGCTTGGCGTTGTGCTCGTCGAGCGCCCAGCCGATACCCTTTTCGGCAAGACCCAGCGTGCGCACGCCGGTTTCAAACTTGCCAGACATGGCGTCCTTCATGGTTTCGTAGGCAGCCACGTCGACCCGTTTCAGCATCGAGGTGAGAACGGATCCGGGGGCCAGGTGGTTCTGGTTGGAATCCACACCGATGGAGAACTTGCCTGCATCCGCCGCTGCCCGGATCACACCGATGCCGGTGCCGCCAGCCGCCTGGTAGATGACATCGGCACCGCGGTCGATCTGGCTCTGGGCAAGCTCGGCGCCCTTGCCGGGGTTGTTCCAGGCCGCAGGCGTGGTGCCGGTCATGTTCTGCAAAACCTCCATGTCGGCATTGACCTTCTTGACGCCCTGAACGTAACCGCAGGCGAAGGCGCGGATCAGCGGGATGTCCATGCCGCCGACAAAACCGACCTTGCCGGTCTTGGACGCAAGTGCAGCCGCCATGCCGACAAGGTAGCTGCCTTCATGTTCCTTAAAGGCATACTGGCGCAGGTTCGGCTGATCGAGCCAGCTCACATCGATGATGGCAAACTTCTTGTCCGGATGTTCAGCCGCCACCTTGTTGATGGCATCGGCCTGGGCAAAGCCAACGCCTAAGATCACGGTTGCGCCGCGCTTGGCCATGCGCTGCATGGCCTGCTCGCGCTGGGTTTCATTGGTGACCTCAAAGTCCATGACCTTGATGCCGGTCTCCTCCTCAAAGCGCTTGATGCCGTTGTAGACACCCTCGTTGAAGGATTTGTCGAACTTGCCGCCCATGTCGTAGACGACAGCGGGTTTGAATTCCTCGGCCCAGGCGATGCTGGACAGCGTGGCGAAGATACCGATTACGACAATTCTCAGAATGTTTTGCATTTTCCCTCACCTGTTGCGGCCAAAAAATTGGCCTGGTCTCCACTACCTTTCAGTTTATGTCAGCCCGATTTCCTTCAACCTCTGTGCCAGGTAATCGCCCGCCGTCAGACCGTCAGCCAGCGTGACATCCGGGCGCGGATGCACGAACAGCGGCATGGAGTAGCGCGACCGGTTGGCGCTGTCCGGCGGATTGACCACCTGATGCGTCGTTGAAGGATAATATCCGCCCGAAGCCTTGGCCAGCATGTCGCCGGCATTGATGGTGATGTATCCGGCCTGGCATGGCACATCGTGCCAGTTGCCCTGCTTGTCACGAGCCTGCAGCCCGGGCTCGCTGCCGGTGACCAGCAATGTGATCAAATTGATGTCCTCGTGCGCGGCAGCGCGCATCTCACCAGGCTCGGCATCGTCTTCGACCGGCGGATAATGCAGCACGCGCAGCAGGTTCTGGGTGCTGTTTTCCACCATTTCGGTCAGCGGCTGCGAGAAGCCGGCCCTGACATCGTTTGGCGTGTTGCGGTCCAGCCAGCCGAGCAGCAGGCGGCCGATCTCCATCATCCGGGCATGGAAGTTGCGGGTTACCGCTTCCACGTCGGACGGGACCGGCGCGGTCTCGTAGACGTGGTAGAATTCCTTCAAATCCTTGTGGGCGCTGTCCTTGGCATTTTCCGACTTGAAACCATAATAGCCATGCAGGTCGCCGCGCTGCGCGGTGAAGTCATGCTTGGCCTTGCCTGCGAAAAACTGCTGCCAGGCATCGTACATGCGCGAAATCTCGTCCGGCTCGACCGGATGGTTTTTCAGGATGGCAAACCCGGTTTCATGCAGGGAGGTGACAAACCTGGTGCCGGCATCTGGATCATCGCAGTCAATGGCAAGTACGTTGAAGTCGGACATGTATCCCTGGTTCTTTTCAAAATCCGCTACTGACAGTATCCAGGAATAGGCTGCGAACCGCATCCACCTCAACCTGCATGCATATCGACGCAGGCGGCCTGTCCGATCCGACGGCGCGGACGGTGCACCCTGTTTCCTCACCATCGACGATAACACGTAAGGGCTGGCGTTCAACCTGAAACAGGTCAGGCCGCACAATCGACACAACCGCCGCCGGATCATGCATGTAGCAGCCGTCGAACCGGTCAACGGAGCGATGGAACTCAAAGTAATGCTGGACGGCCTCATTGAGAAAACCGCCCAGGACCGGAGCCTGGGCGGCCAGGTGCGCGAAATGTTCCGGCGTGCACTTCACCTGATGGGTCACGTCAAGCCCAACCAGGGTGACGTCCCAGTCGGCCGCAAACACCATGTCAGCGGCATGCGGGTCCTGCCAGACATTGGCCTCGGCATGGGGGGTGGCGTTGCCGCCTTCATCAAGACTGCCTCCCATCACGGTGACCGACTTGACCTTGCCTGCGATCGACGGGTCGAGGTCCAGCGCCCGGGCCAGATTGGTCAGTGGCCCGACTGGGCACAGCACAATTTCACCGGGGTGTTCGGTAACGGCACGGCATATGAATTCGGCCGCGGTTTCATCCAGCGGCTGTCCAGCAGGCGTGATCGGTGCGACGCCGCCAAAGCCTTCGCGGCCGTGAATTTCCCAGGCAACCGGCCTGGCGGCCTGCTGGACCGGGCCATCGGCGCCGCGCGCAACCGGCACGTCGGCGCGGGCCATCTCGGCAAGCACCTTGGCATTGCGGGTGGCGATGTCGGTGGTGACATTGCCGAATATGCTGGTCAGCCCTACCAGGTCAATGTCGGGGCACAAGCAAGCAAACAGCACTGCCATGGCATCATCGATACCGGGGTCCGTGTCGATTATGACTTTCTGCATTGTCAGATGTCCTGTTGTTTGAGAAACGTCTCAACTTGTTCACGATCTGGAATGGCAACGGCAGCACCTGGCCGGGTGACCTGCAGTGCGCTGGCAGCCGACGCGTAGCGCAGCGACCAGGCTATTTCGTCACCGCGGCTGTGACCTGCCAGAAAGCTCCCCAGAAAGGTGTCCCCTGCCCCCGTGGTGTCCACGGCGTCCACCTGAAACGCCGGGTGATGATGCACGGTCCCATGACTATGAAACTCAGCGCCCCGGCTGCCCCGGGTGATCAGGAGCTCCGGAACCGCTATCGCTGTGATGTCGACACCGAGCAGCTTGGCGGTTTCCTGCGCCTCGATTTCGTTCACCGCCAGCAAATCGATCCTGTCGATCAGGTCGGCGACCATGCTCGCCACAAAAGGCGCCGCGCTATAGGCAACCTTGAAGCCGGCGGTTTTCGCCTGCGCGACTATGTCCGCCAGCAGGTTGGTTTCGTTCTGGACCAGCACCCAGTGGTCGCCGCCGTCGGAGGCTTTCAAGGCACGGTCAATCTGGGCCGGCTGCAGGTCCTGGTTGGCGCCGCCATAGATGACGATCTGGTTCTCGCCGGCGTCGTCCACATAGATGACCGCATGTCCTGTCGGATGTGCGGACTGCGCAATATGGGCAGTGTCAATGCCGAAATTTTTCACCTGCGCCATGGTCCAGCTGTCATCACCGCCCACGGCGCCAACATGGACCGGCTGCCCGCCGGCCCGGGCGATGGCAATGGACTGGTTGATACCCTTGCCGCCGAGCAGTTTCTGGTACGAACCGGCCGTCACGGTCTCACCCGGCGACGGCATATCCGTCAGCCGGTAGACATGGTCGATATTGATGGAACCGAAATTGAAAATCATGGCCGACATATGGGCAGGCGCGATTTAACAGGTCAAGTGAGGTTGAACCCCTTTGACCTGATGAAGGCACCGTATGACTGGCGTTCCGGCAAGGCATACTGTCGGCTCTTGTCCTCCGACCAGCAGTAGGCATCGACCGTTCCGAAGACTTCTGCAGCGCGCTGATGGCTATAAGGCTGCTGTGCCTGCCTGCGCAGATCGTAATCCGCGATGATGGCCTCAGTGTCGGTTTCCGTGTATCGGTCCTGATGAACGGTTGCCGACAGCGGCAACCTCATGCTGATGGCGGGAGCGTCCGCGGCCGGGTAACCGAATGCCAGCCCGGCAACGGGAAACACGTGATCCGGCAGCGCCAGCAGACCGCTCACTGCCGCGGCTTCGTTCCTGACTGCGCTGATGGCGCAACAGCCAAGTCCGACCGCCTCGGCGGCGGTGACGAAAGCCGACAGGGCAATTGCGGCATCGACCGTCGCATTGAAAAACGCATCCAGGTGATCGTTGACGAAGGCATGCCCGCGCAGCTTGTGCAACTGTCTCTGGCGCCGGTTGTTGCCACAGAACACGGCGACGTTCGGGACTCCGCGTACCCACGCTTCGGCACCCACGAGGTCGACGAAGCCTGCCTTCACCGTGGGGTCCTGCAGGATAACGATGTCACGCTGCTGAAGATCGCTTTTGGTCGGCGAGGCCAGCGCCGCGGCGCACAGCAAGCGGCACAGGCCGGGTTGCACGGCTTCGTCCCTGTAGGATCGGCAGGAACCGCGCGCCAGCATGACCGCCAGCGTATCAGATGCGTCGTATGAGCCATCTGGATTGACCTCGTCACCATATCTGAGCCGCAAACTTGCAGATGCTGTGATCATGGCTGAATTCACCCTTTTTTGATTTGATCCGCGTTTCCATGAAAACCGATCAACGCGTTGAAAATGGATTCCTTTTTCCGATTCAATGAGCAGGCTCACGCAGGTGCAGTGCGTAAAGGACCAGCTCATTCGCAGGCCCCTCAGCACTGCCTGTGACCTCAAAGCCACATCGCAGCAACAGCCGGTGCGATGACGCGTTAGGCCGATCGACCGCGGCGACAAGGCCGGGCAATTTCACTGATGCCCGAGCATGGTCGATGGCCGCCGCGAGAGCCATGGTCGCCAGCCCCGTGCCTGAAAACCGCGGATGAACCGCAATCACGGGTTCGACGCCGCCGGTCATTTCCGGCACGTCGGCAAGATCTTCCGAAACCGGCTGCAGTCCCACGACGCCGCAAAACTCCAAGGCTGCATTTTCTATGATCCATAGTCCAAGGTGCTGACTGTCGAGATCGAGGCCACGCTGCAGGATTTCAGCGACCTGTTCGCGCGGCAGCACCTCATCATCGCAGAGATAGCGGCGCACTTCCGCATTGTGCAGAAGCAGCACCAGACCATCGAGATCGCTCGGCACTGCCGGCCGCAAACGCCCCATTGGCAGGGTGATGTTTGGCTTCATGATTTTTCCCGGACCTTGACTTCGTTCAGATTGCGCGCCACGTCCATCTAGACGAAAATCAGTCACTCATCCTGAAGAAAACCTGAAAGATTCCCCAGCTTGCGAACTGGGGACATCCCGGTTGTACCATCTGGGCTGTGCGAGGTCTCATTTACGGTCAGTCCGGCTTTGCAACATACTGATCGTGCGAGGGCCGGTGTGCGTCGCCAAGACGACCGGTGAGATAGGCGGTTCGCATTTTGCCCTTGCCCTTGATCTCAACTTCGCCACGCGGTTCAAACGCAAAGCGGTCACGCAACGAATGCGCGAGGGCCTGCGGCGCCTGTATCCGCCCGACTTCGCAGGTCACTTCCATACGCGCGGCCAAGTTCACCGCATCGCCCCACAGATCATAGGCAAACTTGCGGTTGCCGATCACCCCGGCAACCACAGCTCCCGAGTTGATACCGATCCGGATCTGGACCGGGTCGCCCGTGACGGGATCCTTGAAACAGGAGACAACATCAGCCATCTCCAAAGCAAGTTGGGCGATCGTTGCGTCAGGATCGGGGTCTGCCAGCGGCAAGCCCGCGACCACCATGTAGGCATCGCCAATGGTCTTGATTTTCTCCGCGCCATACTTTGCCACCACCCCGTCGATGGCGTTGAAGACATCATTCAAGAGGCTGACCAGTTCGGTGGGCTTCAGTCGGCCGGACATCTCGGTGAACCCGACAATGTCGGCGAACAGAATGGCGACTTTGTCATGATCGTCTGCGATCATGCCCTGTGTGGTCTTCAGTCGCTCCGCGATCGGTGCCGGAAGGATATTGAGCAGCAGACGCTCGCTTTCGCCGTAGGCCGCTGCGATTTCCTGTTCGGCGCGCGCCGAGGCCCTCACAAACGGCAGTACCATCAGCAGAACATAGAACGGCCATGAGATCATTGGAACGGCGGCGAGCATCGCCTGCTGGTCTTCGGGCATTAGGTAGAGGGGCTGGTTGCTCACCGCGTAGGACATGACCAGAGCCGCACTCAGCAATATGGCTGCGGCCATCAGAATTGATGAGCGCATGGAGTAGAAGGGCTGGATAAACAGCAGAATGACCACAAGGAACGGATAATTCTGAAAACTGTATTGATGACCGACACAGATAGTGGCGGCGATCCCATGCAGCACCAGTTCGGTGATCGCAGCCCAGAACGCCGTCTGATAATATCCCCGCTCGAGCAGCATGAGCGCGCTGACAAAGATGGCGACGCTGAAGACGTTGAACACAGCCATGATTGTCACGCCGGTCTGCCAGAACAGAACCAGCGTCATGAAGTGCCCGAGCGCTGCCAGGACATAGAAGACTTTCCAGTAGATATAGTACCGGGCGAGGTCGTCGGTTACGTGCTCGGGGGTAAATGTGAACCAGTCCAGGATGCGCTGCCGTGTTGTCAGCTGGCTCATTTGTGTTCTCCCTGTTTCGCCTGGACGCAGGGCGCCACATTCTGCGTTTTCCAGGCACCGAGCTTGCAGGCCTTCGCCGCACTGGCGGTGGCTAGGTTTCAGCAACCACCAGTATTTTACCGAAGTGCTCTCGCATCCGTTTCGACCGCACAAGGTAGATGGAAATGAGAACGTAATACGTGCATTCCCGTGCGAGGTCTCCATAGCGGCCGGGGTTCTGCATGAAATCGAATGTTTGAATCGCGCACAACGTAGCAAGCGCGGCGAAGAGCACGATCATCGCCAACGGCGTATAGCGCCAGCGCAGCAGATATCCTGCCAGGAAGGTTGATCCTGACAGCGTAATCAACAGCCAATGAATGAACTGCGTGCCATCGGGGAACGTCGCATTCTGCAGCGGAACGAGTGGAGCCAATCCCGTAAAGTATTCCAGGAAGCCTAAAGTGCCCCAGCCAAGCATCACGGCCGCCGCAAGAAGCACCAGATAGCTGAAGCCTTGCGAAAGTCTGTCCAACAGGCCTGGCATTACGCACCTGCCTGCAAGGAGAATGTCTGACCGGTCAGTTCTTCGGAAAGTTTCCACAACCGGTCAGCAACATCCTTGTCCCGAGTGATGGCATCGCGCTGGGCCGGTCCGACAGGGCCGCGCAACTCCATCATGCCGGTTGGGCCATAATAGTCGCCGCCTGCAACATCCGGAGCCATTGCTGCGTGCAAAGTCGGCCTGGCGGCCTCAGCATTTGAATGAGTAAAGAGGGGTGAAAGCGCCTTGAGGGTGAAATACTGAAGCCGGCTCATTTCATCAAAGAGACCTGAATCAGATCCGCCAGGGTGTACCGCGAGCGCCTTGAGTTTGCGCCCTGCCGCCTGCAAACGCCGGTTCAATTCATCCGCAAAGATGAGACAGGCAAGTTTCGACTGGCCGTAAGCAACGCCACCGTCGCCGCCGCACGTCAGGTTTTCGAAATGAATTCGGGCGCCCTTGTGGGCAATGCTTGAGAGGGCAACAATGCGAGAGGCCTCATCGTCCGGCATCAGGTCGATGAGCAGCGCGGTGAGCAGAAAGTGACCGAGATGGTTGGTCGCCAGCTGCAGTTCGATTCCGTCATTGTTGGTTTGCTTGGAATAGAGCAGCAGGCCAGCGTTGTTGATCAGGACGTCAAGCCGCGAATAGCGGCTACGGAAATCACGGGCGAAGGCGCGAACCGAGGCAAAATCACCGAGATCAACCAGCATGACATCAAGCGCGGCCGCTGGCAGGCGCCTGATGATCATGGCTTTCGCCTGCTCCGCCCTGGCTTGCGAGCGGCAGGCCATCACCACCTGCCAGCCTGCTTCAGCCATGCCGATGGCGGTCTCGAAACCTATGCCGTTGTTGGCCCCTGTAACGATGGCGATTTTCCGGGCTTGGGCGGACATGATCTTCTCCGACAATATAGACAAATAACGTATATTTGTCCATATTGACAATTAGCGCCTGATTGTCAATATGTCGTGATGACCGAACGGGAAGAAAAAATCATCGAGGCGGCGGTTCGGCAGTTCTCCCGCTACGGCGTTAAACGTACCAGCATGAACGATATCGCCGCGGAGGCCGGTGTCGCGCGCCAGACGCTCTACAACGCGTTTTCAAACAAGGATGAGGTTTTGCGGGCAACCATCAGGCTGTTTTCCGACCGGGCCGCCGCCCGGATCAATTCAGGCCTGGAGAGCGCAGATGACCTCGGCGAACGGCTCGACGTGATTTTCAAGCATATCGCCATTGAGCCCTTCGATCTCCTGAATGCCTCGCCAAACGCCGAGGATATCGTCGCGGGCTTCAACGCCTCCAGCCAAAAGGAGATTGCGGCTGCTGCCGAACGCAACAGGGTGATGATTGCGCAGACCATGGAACCGTACAGGAGCGCGATCGAAAACAGCGGCCTGACACTCGACCAGTTTGCCGACTTTGTGCAGCGCTCGGCATCGGGCGCGAAATACAATGCCGGCAACCGGAAACATCTCTTGAGACTTCTGGCTGCACTCAAGGTTGCCGTTCTGAAGGTGACGGACGGCTCCTGACGTCAAATGGCATGTGCGTGGCTACCGGGAAGTTCGCTGGCTAACCCGGGAACCGATGGTCGACTGCCTTTCGGCAGAACGTGGCTTTCAAGAATACCGTTCGAACACTGCAGGCAGCCTGAACCGCAAGACAGTTTTCAGCCTGGAGCACTATGGGTTCGAAACAACCCATGAAGTTGCTCGATTACTTTCAATGCGATCAGGGGTCAGTGCCGGCAGCGCTGCTCACTGCTTGAGAGCATTGTTGATCAACGACGTGATCTCCGGATCAGCATTGTTTCGGGCCATTTCGGGCAGCGACTGGTCCGAACCATTGCTGACGGCCGGGTCTGCACCCCGGTCAATCAGATGGCGAACCGCTTCGGTGCGGTTGTTCAGGACCGCGTAGACCAACGGTGTCATCCAGTCATTGCTGCTTTCACCTTCGCCTGTCCGCATCCCGGCGAAGCGCTGTTCCAGCAGTTTTGGATTCTCCTTCAACAGTGCATCAATACGGTCGATATTGCCGAACGCGGCGGCGGTGAAGACGTCCATCGCCGCTCCTTCCAGCAGCTGGACCGCCTCGGTCTTGCCGGCATGCTGGGCCCAGCCGATGGGTGGCGCGTCATGGTAAGGATCGCGGATGGTCGCATCTGCACCTGCGTCAAGCAGCATCTGCACGGCCTCAATATCGCCTTGCAGCGCCGCCTCATGCAGCGGTGTACGGCCATCAGCACTGTTCAACTCCAGAGCGAGCGCAATCATCGTTGCAAGTGCGCCGTGATTGCCCAGTTTGACCGCATCACACAACATCTCGCGCTCGCGCAGGCCGTTGCGCAAGGCCGGATCGGCGACGAGCATCTCGCGTGCGGTGTCCGTATCACCCTGCATGCAGGCAACGGCGAAGGCATCGGCGCCGGACAGGTCAGGCTCCCTGGCGCCCGCCGCGCGAAGCCGGTCGGCAATCTCGAATGCACCGAGCAGCAGCGCGGCCTGCAACGGGGTCTTGCCTTTGGTGCGGTTGTCGTAGCTGTCGTCGGGCCGTTCCAGATCGACGCCATGGTCGATCAGCAGGCTGACCCGTTCCAGAAAGCCGCGGTGGATTGCCTGCATCAGCTGAAAATGCATGGTCTGGGCGGGATGCGGCCGACCGTCCTCGTCTGTCCAGTTGTTCCGGTCGTCCGGCGCAAGCCCGTATGCCAGCAACAGTTCCAGACAGGTATTGTCCGGCGTGAAACAGCGGTTGTAGGCGGCCTGACTGTCGTTTGGATCAGCACCTGCCTCCAGCAGGGCGCGGGCGAAGGGGATCATGTCGGGATGCTCGGGCTGCGTGACAGGCCCGCCCTCACCCTCACCGAACACGCCGGTCAAAGCGGTGAACCGGTATTGTCCACCCCACATGTGATATGCGTTCGGGTCAGCGCCGCGCTCGAGCAGCCGCAGCCCGGCAGCGAGCGTCGATACGCCGGGAAGTCTTGCATAGGCTGCATACATGAGTGGCGGCCACTGGAATGGCCCGCCCTTGCGTTCGAGCAGTCCGGGATCGGCGTCAAGCCAACGGTCGAGCTGTGCCACATCGCCAATGGCGGCAGCCGTATGGATGTTCTCCCGACGAATGTCAGGATGTCCGGCCAGCAAGTCGGAAGCTTGCGCAAAGCGCGCCGGCCCGAGATCGGGGATGTTGTGGTAGATGACCGTCACCAGGTCGAGAAACCGGTTCGCCAGCTGCTCGCCGGTCTCGCTGCCGGGTGCTGCACTCTCGATATATGCTTTCAGTTTCGCCCAACTTGAAAAGCCGTATTCGCGGGCCAGCACAAGCTGTGCCTGCTGCAACGCAATCGCATTGGGATCGCCGAAGTACGGCCCGATCAACTCGAGCGTATCGGGGTCTTTGGCCCGCGCCGACTTGACTAGCGCCTTGGCGCGCTTCTTCAGGTTTTCCAGGCTCGGAGACGCGGGGAGTTTGGCGATCGCCATGATCAGCCTCCTTTCAATCCGTCCGGTATCCGCGCCCTCGGACCTGAAAGAAGGGTCTGTGGGAAATCGTCATCACAGTCAGGCGGGCTTGGCCCTTCCCGCGGATCGGGAGCCTCCTGGCAGGCCACTCCAGTTTATCATGTTTTTGGTTTGGTCTGCAAACGCAGGCGAGACGCAACACGGGCGCAGGCATGGGTTTGCCACGATGTCGATTTGAGCGGTCAGGACAGCATGTCCGGATTGTCCGCCAGCGCCTCCTGGTAGTGCGGCTGGAAATGCAGCCAGCCGATATATTCGCTGCCGACATGCTCCCGGCTGTAGCGCGCCTTGTCTGGGGGCACGAGCACCGGCTTGATGCCGGTCGCCTCCAGCACCAGTTGCTGCTGGCAGCATCGCTCGAGAGCCAGGAACCAGAATGCCGCGGCATCGATGCTGTGACGGCTGGCGGTCAGCAGGCCGTGATTGCGGTGGATGGCGGCCCGGTACTTTCCAAATGCGGCCGACACCTTGTTGCCGGCCTCGACTTCAACCGCGACCTTGCCGGCCTCCTCGTCAATGACGCAATGGTCTTCAAAGAACGCCGCGGCGTCCTGGCTGATCGGATCCAGCTCGCGCCCGGTGGCCGCCCAGGTGGTGCCATAGATCGTGTGGGCATGACACATGGCGACAATGTCGGGGTGATCCTCATGCACCGCGGCATGAAGCACAAAGCCGGCCCGGTTTACCGCATGGTCGCCTTCCACCACCTGGCCGTCATGGTCGACCAGAATGAGGTTCGACATGCACACAGCGGAAAACGGCACCGCCATGGGATTGGTCCAATAGAGGTTGGTGCGCTCCGGATCACGTACCGTCAGGTGTCCGGCAAATCCGTAATCGAACTTCTGCTTCGCAAACATGCGGCAGGCGCCGACGAGATGTTGTTTGCGATACTGCCGCTCGTCTTCCTGGGAGGAGAAGGACGGCCTTTCCGGAAAAATCAAACCCTCCTGGGTGGGCTCGTAAAGCGATGGCTTGGACTGGAAGTTCATGGGCGATCTCTCCTGCGGCAGAAATTTTTCATCTGTCAGCCTCATGCGGGCTGTCAACAGATCCCACTTTGGCGGTTGCCATACCTAGATTGCAATAATGAATGGCACTGCCGCTGCGAACATCATGCCGGCGAACATTGCCCAGACAACGCTTCTGGACACAAACATCACTGCAACTGCCACTGCGACGGCGGTCACGTTTCTGACGTCTGCCGTCATCAGTTGAGAGGCGACCAGGGCGGCGATGACCGATACCGACAGTCCGTCAAGAAATCGCTCCGTCCTTGCCGTTGGCGTCACACGGGCCATCAGGACCGCGCCGGCGACCCGCGTTGCAAATGTGGCCGCCGCCATGATGGTGATCACCAGGATGAAAGACCAGTCACTCAGCATGGAACACCGCCGCCAACGACCCGCCGATGACGGCCGCGAGAATGATGTTCCAGCCGGTCGGCAATAGTGGAAGGGTGATCGCCGAAACAGCCATGGCGCCTGCCGTTGGCAGCACAAGGCCGGACGAGGCACGCAGCTTGCCCACCACCGTCGCTGCAAAAAAGCACATCATGACAGCGCCAAAGCCGTAGGCGTCGGTGTCGCCGAGCAGATCGCCACCGAATGCACCCAAAGCCGTGCTTGCTGTCCATGCAATCCACATTATGGCACCGCCGCCGAGCAAGCCCCCCAGATCGCTCTCCCCTTTCTGAAGCAGCGGCTGGGCGTCGGCGAAATTGGCATCGCTCAACAGCGTGAGCGTGGCGAGGCGTTTCGCAACCGGCAGACGATTGACCCAGCGTGACAGCGCTGCACCCATGACCACGTGACGGCCGCTCAGCGCCAGCACGACAAGAAACAGGGAACCGAACGCGACAGGCTCATTCAAAAACTCCAGAGCGGCAAACTGCGCAGTCGCAGTGAACACCAGCAGGCTCATGAGCGTCGCCTGGACCGGGCCGATGCCGTGATCTATGGCAGAGACCCCAAACGCGACGCCGAACGGAACGACGAACAGGCTCACTGGCAAAAGGCGCCGCATGCCGCGAAGAACGGCTGCGCCGGTGAGTGCGACGCCATCAGGCGAGGCCGAGGATCTGTTGTCGCCTATAACCATAACAAAGGTTAGAAACACTTTGAGTTGCCCGTCAACCCCTGTAGAGGTTAGAAAAAGCGATGAGTTATTCGACAGGACATCCGATCCGGCTTGTCGGCGGCCGTTTGGCCCTGGACTTCGTCAACACGGCAGACTGGTCCGGTGACGGGCAGATCGTGCATGAAAAGATCGTCACGCAGGCCGACATTGGGGCATGGCTGGACAGGCTGGACATCGATACGCCGGTGGCTGGAATACACATCCCGGAACTATTGGCCTATCGCCTGGAGCTGCGACATCTGTTTCTGGACTCGGGCGATCCTTCGATCCTCAACGCTGCACGGGGCATCAGCATCGCATCCGCCGTCGCGCCGAAACGGGCTGCGGCAGACCAGCCGCTGCACGCCCTGCTGGCGGTTTCCGCCCTGTCGATACTAATGGATGAACGCGAGCGGAAACGGCTCAAGATGTGCCCCGGCAATGGTTGCGGCTGGCTGTTCATCGACGAGACGAAGAACGCCCGGCGCACCTGGTGCAGCATGGAGACCTGCGGCAACCGGGCGAAAGCCGCCCGACACTATGCCAGGTCGAAGGCCTCCACCTTGCAAAGGGGCTGAGGTGGTTGCAAGGCCTCGTCCGACCAGTCACCCGGGTCAAGCCAAAAGCGCGCCACTGCTCAGCAGGAGATAAGCCAGAAGACCCAGTGCCATCAGCCCGTGGATGACTATGATCGCATACCAGACGTTTGGCCTCTGTTCGTGCGGTGAGTGCTGGCTGACAACTTCAATCTGCCCGCGGGACTTGTCCTGAAGCCATTTCACCTGTGACGCCGGCATCACCAGCTTCACGTCCGGCGCGCTTTTGAACTCCAGTTCGCAGGATTTTGAGTTCAGGTACCAGAACTGCTGCCAGCCCTTGATCTCGGAATATGGTATGAACAGCGGTTTGTGGAAGAATGAAAACGGCGGGATGACGCTCAGCGCGACGCCCGTCTCGTGCACGCCCATGGTCAGCAGTCCGTTATAGGATTTCGACGCAACGCCTTTGCCATACAATACGGCATGCTGGAAGTAGCGGGTTTCGATGGGACGCCGCCACGGCGCCTGGTAAAACTCGCCGAGATAGCGCCAGCGGTAGGAGTCCCTGAAGTAGATGACATAGAGGGCGCCGACGAAGACGCCGACGCCAATGGACATAAGCCAGAGCTTCTCGATCAGTTCTGCTATCATCGTCATATCGTCCGCCGTTGCTTGAGCCCTGCTCGGCCACAGTGCCCTTCTGATTTCTCCCTACCGGGTGGACTGAAGCTACGAAAACACTTTTAAGAATTGCTGAGTGATTTCGATTTTGCAGACGGCCGCTCGAGGGGAATATTCTCCACTCACCGGCGCTGCTCCATGGAGACCAGCGGTTTCGCTACACTTCGCAGACCATGGTGGTCGCTTTCTGAAATCCGAAGACATGACGCAACGGGCCGATGTCACTGGTGCCTTGGGAGACGAACCCCTGGCGTTCATAGAGAGCTCGGGCACGTGGATTTGTGTCAATCACATCCAGCCGCACCTTTGAACAACTGAAGCCGGCGGCCTTTTCCTTGATTGCTGACAATAACGCCGAGCCAACACCGCCGCCGCGTGCCGACTGTCTAACGAATATGCCATCCATCAACAGCGTGTCCGGTTGCACCGGGCGTTCGAGCAGCGACAGAACGAGGCCCCGCCAACTCCCACCCACTGTTCCATACACATCACAAAGCTGTTTCAGGTCACCGCCGATGAATGAGCCCTCAGCGGTTTTGAAACCTGCCACCCCAATCAAGGTGCCGTCGCGCGAAACGGCACTGATGGCATGGGCGGGATCAGCAACCAGATCGAGGAACCTGAGCGCCTTTGCCTCGGGTTTCATGACCGGATACAGCTTGCCTTTGAATGCTTCCCAGAACAGCCGGATGGCCGTATCTCTCTGCCTTGGCTCGAACCCGTCCACCACCGTGTATGCACACATTTCTTTCACGGGATCTCCTGTCTCAATGCAACGATACATATGAACGGAGATCGACTTTTCAACCATCGCTCGTGGAGCGAGGACTACCGGCGCGCTGTCTTCACCGTGTGGTCATCCGGGTTGACGAAGCCGCTTGCACCGGAGACGCGGGTGAGCGCTGCGACGGCGTCGATCTGGGCGATCAGGGCTTCGGTTTCACGATGGATCGGGTTGCGCAGGCCGCAGCCGAGCGTGAGCTTGCGCGCCATCTCGCGGCTTTCCCTGAGCGCATCAAGCAGCCGTGCATAGTCATATTCTTCCGGCACGGGATGATAAAACGGATTGCGCACGTGTGCGGCTGGTTTGTTCCTGGCCATGTCGATCAGCGTCCCCTGCCCTTTGCCGTTCGATAGTCCCACAGCGCTCTGACCAGCTGGCGGCCGCCGCAGCCGGAACAGACAAAATGGGCGGCAGCCAGTTGCACCGGCAGGTCGCGCGGGATTCGCCGGGGTATCAGAGACGGCGGAATATCCACTGAACGGGTGCACGGCACACACCGCACCTCAAGGTGCACATTGCGGTCGCAGATATCCTGAACGGTCTCCATATACATAAAATGTTCTTAATATGTTCTCATGGACCGTTTCAACAAAAAACTGGGCCGACCCGGGCGATAGAGTCCACTTTCGGCCTGTCAATTCCTTGATAAACACATGTTTCAGAACGCTTTATTTCAAATAGAAAAATTTT
>JBCCVY010000015.1:0-20800 GCA_039194725.1 Pseudomonadota bacterium | reverse complement strand
CTGCGTTTTCACTGCTGCTGGGCTGGGAAATCGGGGTCATATTTGTCGGCCTGCTGGTGCTGCATGAACTTGGTCACCTGGTCTCGTTCCGGATGATCGGCCAGCCATGGGGCAAGATTATCTTCATACCGTTTCTGGGCGGGGTTGCCGTGTCGCGCGTACCCCACCTGCGACTGGCCGATGATGCGTTTTGCGCCATCATGGGGGCCGGACTGTCGGTGCTAGCGCTGGTGCCGGCGATCATGGTCAGTGCCTGGGAAGTGAGCTCGCCAACGACCGTGCAGCTGGCCTATGTGATCGCCGCCATTTCCGGCGGGCTCAACCTGTTGAACCTGCTGCCGGTGTTTCCGCTCGACGGCGGTCGCGTGTTGCGCGCGGTGATGCAGTCGTTCCTGCCGAAACATGTGCGCAACGCCATGTTTGCGGTGGCCGGCATCGTGGCCATTGGCGGTGTGATGCTGCACAACCCGGTGCTGGTTGCGATTGCCGTTGTAGCGTTTTTCCAGAGCACCCGGCTGGGTCCGGCGAGGGCCGGTGTGGCGCTGATGACGCCCTACCGGGCGTCGGTCATGTGCGCCGCCTACATGTCGCTGCTGGTGATACACGGAATGGCCGCCGTCACTTACTGGCCGAGCCTTGCATGATTTTTGCCGTGCAGGGTTGAACACCTTCGGTGCGCACGCTACCAGTGTTGCGCTTTCGTATCCCATTACGGTTCACAATGCCCAGGCGACCATCCACCCGTTATAGAAATCTCATTGAAGACGGCAGGCTGGATTCAGATGCGGGCCAGCTTGAGGTGCTTGAGCGGCTGGATGCGCTGG
Source organism: Pseudomonadota bacterium (assembly GCA_039194725.1). GTDB lineage: Bacteria > Pseudomonadota > Alphaproteobacteria > Rhizobiales > Aestuariivirgaceae > Anderseniella. The sequence goes on along the minus strand of JBCCVY010000015.1, from coordinate 19,976 downwards.
CCCTGCAACTGGACGATTACGGCCCGCCCGCACCGGCCAACGGTCTGGCCTGGCTGTTCAAACGCAAGCAAGCCGCTGCCGCACCGCCCAGTGTCTACATCTGGGGTGATGTGGGGCGTGGCAAGACCCTGGTGATGGATCTGTTTCATGAGGCGATTGCGCCGAAAACCAAGCGCCGCATCCATTTCCACGCATTCATGCAGGAAGTGCACCGCGACATCCATGTCTACCGCAGGGACCAGGACAAGGGCCTGATCGATGCGGAGGCAGATCCGATTGCGTCTGTCGCCAAAACCATTGCCGGAGATGCTGCCGTGCTGTGCCTGGACGAGTTCCAGGTCAAGGACATCACGGATGCGATGATCCTGGGGCGCCTGTTCGAGGCTTTGCACAAGGCCGGCTGCGTGATTGTGGCTACCTCCAACATCCCGCCGGACGAGCTTTACCGCAATGGTCTGAACCGCAAACTGTTCGAACCCTTCATCGATTTCATCAACTCCCGGTTCGACATCGTCGAGCTTGACGGACCGTCGGATTACCGGCTGGAGAAGCTGTCAGGTGAAGAGGTCTACTTTTGTCCGCTGGGACCAGGTTCGCTGGCGCGTCTCAAGCTGCTGTGGCACAAGGTCACCGGCCAGGATGACGGGGTGCCGGCCGAACTGCAGGTGCAGGGGCGGGTGCTGCCGGTGTCGCAGACAGCTAGGGGAGCGGCGTGGTTCACGTTTGCCGAACTGTGCGATGAACCGCTGGGCGCGGCTGACTACCTGGCCATCGCAAACGCCTACAAGGTTGTCTTCATTCAAGGCGTGCGCGAACTGAGCGAGGCGCAGGGCAATGCGGCCCGGCGCTTCATCAATCTGATCGACACGCTGTATGACGCCCACGCCCGGGTGGTGATCAGCGCCGACACGCCGCCGCAGGGCATATACCGCTATGCCGATACGCCGGTCGAGTTTGCCCGTACCGTGTCAAGGCTTACGGAGATGCAGTCTGAGCAATGGTGGCAACAGGCCCCGGGCGCAATTGCCGGGTGATTTCAAGGCAGTGTTGCCGCTATAGACCAAAAGCCTAGCGAGTGCGCTGTTCTAGTTACTTGCGGTCAGCCCGGCTAGGGTTTAGTACACGGCCATCTTTCGCATAACACACAGGGGAACGCAAAATGGCGCGCAACAAAATTGCTTTGATCGGCGGTGGCATGATCGGCGGAACGCTGGCCCATCTGGCCGGCCTGAAGGAACTCGGCGACGTTGTGATTTTCGACATTGTCGAAGGCATGCCGCAGGGCAAGGCGCTTGATCTGGCGGAAAGCTCGCCGGTTGAAGGTTTCGACGCACAGGTGACCGGCGTCAACAAGTACGAAGGCATCAAGGGTGCCGACGTTGTGATCGTAACCGCCGGCGTACCGCGCAAGCCCGGCATGAGCCGCGACGACCTGCTGGAGATCAACCTGAAGGTGATGAGCCAGGTCGGGGCAGGGATCAAGAAATATGCGCCAAAGGCATTCGTGATCTGCATCACCAATCCGCTCGACGTCATGGTGTGGGCACTGCAGAAGTATTCGGGCCTGCCGGCCAACATGGTCGTGGGCATGGCCGGTGTGCTCGATTCAGCCCGGTTCCGGTATTTCCTGGCCGAAGAGTTCAAGGTGTCGGTTGAAGACGTCACCGCCTTCGTGCTCGGTGGCCATGGCGATACCATGGTGCCGCTGGTGCGTTACTCGACAGTTGCCGGCATTCCGGTGCCGGACCTGATCAAGATGAAATGGTCGACGCAGAAGCAGATCGACGCCATCGTGCAGCGCACCCGCGACGGCGGTGCCGAGATCGTTGGCCTGCTCAAGACCGGATCCGCCTATTATGCGCCGGCCGCCTCTGCGATAGCGATGGCGGAAAGCTTCCTGAAAGACAAAAAGCGTGTCCTGCCATGTGCGGCGCATCTGACCGGCCAGTACGGCCTGACCGATCTCTATGTCGGCGTGCCGACGGTGATCGGCGCCGGCGGGATCGAGAGGATTGTCGAGATCAAGCTTGATGCGGAAGAAAAGGCGGAGCTGAAGAAATCCATCAATGCGGTGCATGGCCTGATGGATGCGGCGAAGAAAATCGCCCCGGATCTGGCCTGACGACTTGCCGGCGCAGCGCCGGGGCTTTTTGGCAGAGTGATGCCAAAAGGCTTTGCGGCGTTGCGTTTTCGTTGTTCACTGTCGGCAATAACCTGATCCAGCTTGCGAAAAGACACTCAAACGGGACCGAAACAAGATGAATATTCATGAATACCAGGCCAAGGCACTGTTGAAATCATTTGGCGTATCGGTTTCCGACGGAGTGCCGATCATGAAGCCAGAGGAGGCGGAAGCCGCCGCCAAATCGCTTCCCGGACCGGTGTGGGTGGTCAAATCGCAGATCCATGCGGGCGGTCGCGGCAAGGGCCGCTTCAAGGAACTGGGAGACGATGCAGCCGGTGGAGTGCGGGTTGTCAAGTCGGTCGAGGATGTGGTCAAGAATGCATCCGAAATGCTGGGCAACACGCTGGTCACCAAGCAGACCGGCCCGGCAGGCAAACAGGTCAACCGGCTGTACATCGAAGACGGGGCCGATATTGCGCGCGAGCTTTACCTGTCCATCCTGGTCGACCGCACGGTCGGTCAGGTCGCCTTTGTCGTGTCGACCGAAGGCGGCATGGACATCGAGGCGGTGGCGGAAGAAACCCCGGAAAAGATCATCAATGTCGCCATTGACCCGATTGCCGGGATCACCGATGCGGACGTTCAAAGCCTGTGTGACGGCCTGAAACTGGAAGGTGCAGCACGCGAGGACGGCCAGACGCTGTTTCCGACGCTGTACAAGGCGTTCACCGAAACCGATATGAGCCTGCTCGAGGTCAACCCTCTGGTGGTGCTGGGCGACGGGCATCTGCGTGTGCTCGATGCCAAGATTTCCTTCGACGGCAACGCCGAGTTCCGGCATCCGGAACTGGCCGATCTCCGTGATTTGACCGAAGAGGACGCCAAGGAGATCGAGGCGTCGAAACATGACCTTGCCTATATCGCGCTGGACGGCGACATCGGCTGCATGGTGAACGGCGCCGGCCTGGCCATGGCAACCATGGACATCATCAAGCTTTACGGTGCTTCACCGGCCAACTTCCTGGATGTGGGCGGCGGTGCCACCACTGAAAAGGTGACGGCAGCCTTCAAGATCATCACCTCCGACCCGCAGGTGAAGGGCATTCTGGTCAATATTTTCGGCGGCATCATGCGCTGCGACGTGATTGCCGAGGGTGTTGTCACCGCGGTCAAGGAAGTCGGCCTGCAGGTGCCGCTGGTGGTCCGGCTGGAAGGCACCAATGTGGACAAGGGCAAGGACATCATCAACCAGAGCGGACTGAATGTTATCGCTGCCGATGATCTCGACGATGCCGCGCAGAAGATCGTCAAGGCAGTGAAGGGTTGATTGTCGGCATGCCATTCAGGTTACACAAGGTTGCGCTGGCAGCGGCCATAGGCATGTTCGCGGCATGTGCGGCGGGTTTGCCGGCACGTGCTGAAGGTCCGGTCGATGACGAGGCCGACCCGGTTTTCGTGTTCAACAAGGTCTGTTATTCCCAGGTGCCGTCGATCGGCGCCATCCGCGACATGGCAACCAGGCTGGCCTGGCAGGCGCTGGAAAAATCCGACCTGAAGCCGTTTTCACCTGATCCCGATCCGGAAGTGCTGGAAGGCTGGGATGTCCAGGTCGGCAAGAGATTTTTCCGGCTCGGCCTGGTGCGCACCGGGGTCAGCGACAAGTTCAAACAGACATTTCCGGACTTTGCCGACGGCACCGCAACGTCGTGCACACTGGTGCTGGACGGCGGCAGCAACGCGCAGCAGGTGTCCGAAAACATGCAGAAGCTGGCCGGAAAGGACCCGGTCAGCAAGGACGTGCCGGACGGCGAATTCAGGACCACGACCTGGGCCGGCGGCAACGACAAGTACAAGGTGTTCCTGATTTCAAAGGCCGCCGCGGCCGGTGAAACGGGATTGTTGAACGTAACGATCTTGGCAAAGGCAGAGTAATCTGGTGCTTCTGCCTGAAGCGCCGAACGACAGAAAGAAGTGAAGCGATGTCCATTCTTATCGACAAGACCACCAAGGTTCTCGTGCAGGGACTGACCGGCAAGACCGGAACGTTCCATACCGAACAGGCTCTGGCCTATCACGGCACGCAGATGGTGGGTGGGATCCATCCGAAAAAGGGTGGCGAGACGTGGACGGGCCAGGGCGGTGAGACACTGCCGGTTTTCGCAAGCGTGGCAGAAGGCAAGCAGGCAACCGGTGCCAACGCGTCGGTGGTGTATGTGCCGCCGGCAGGTGCTGGCGCGGCGATCATCGAGGCCATTGAGGCCGAGATACCCCTCATCGTGTGCATCACCGAGGGCGTGCCGGTGATGGACATGGTCAAGGTGAAAGCGCGGCTTGAAAAGTCCGGCTCGCGGCTTGTCGGCCCCAACTGCCCCGGGATTCTGACACCTGAAGAATGCAAGATCGGCATCATGCCCGGCAACATCTTTTCCAAGGGATCGGTTGGCGTCGTGTCGCGCTCCGGCACGCTGACCTACGAAGCGGTGTTCCAGACCACCAATGAGGGCCTTGGGCAGACCACGGCGGTCGGCATTGGCGGCGACCCGGTCAAGGGTACCGAGTTCATCGACGTGCTTGAGATGTTCCTGGCCGATGACGAAACCCAGTCGATCATCATGATCGGCGAGATTGGCGGCTCGGCGGAAGAAGACGCCGCCCAGTTCATCGCCGATGAAGCGAAGAAGGGCCGGGCGAAGCCGGTTGCAGGCTTCATCGCCGGGCGCACGGCACCGCCCGGCCGGACCATGGGTCATGCCGGTGCGGTCATCTCCGGCGGCAAGGGCGGCGCCGATGACAAGATCGAGGCCATGCGCAGCGCTGGAATCGCGATTGCGGATTCTCCGGCCACGTTAGGCAAAACACTCGCTCAGCGGTTGAAAGCCTAGCAAAAACGGCTATGTTGACTCGGCGTGGATTTTTTCAAGTTCACGCCAAGGCAAATTGACAAAGGCTCACTGCCGGTTTTGCCCGGCAGAGTAGGTAACATGGCCAAGACAGACGCGAACGACGTGTTCGAACAAACGTCATTCCTCTACGGCGGAAACGCCCAATTCATCGAACAACTGCAAGCTGCTTATGAGCGCGATCCCAACTCGGTAGATCCGGGCTGGCAGGATTTCTTCGCCAACCTGGGCGACAATCCGCAAGACGTTGCAGCCAAAGCCGACGGTCCCAGCTGGGCCCGGTCGGACTGGCCGCAGCCGCTCAACGGCGAAATGGTGTCGGTGCTCGACGGCGACTGGGCTGCCGTTGAAAAATCCATTGGCGGCAAACTGGCGGGAAAGGCCGCCAGGTCTGCAGACACACTGGATGTCGACGAACTGCGCAAGGCGACGCTGGATTCAGTGCGCGCCCTGATGATGATCCGCGCCTACCGCATGCGCGGGCATCTGATTGCCGATCTTGATCCGCTGAACCTGCGGGAAAAGCAGCCGCATCCGGAGCTTGATCCGGCCTCCTACGGATTCGGGCCCGAAGACCTCGATCGCGAAATCTTCATCGATCACGTGCTCGGCCTGGAGCGCGCCACCATCAACGAGATCGTGGCCATATTGAAGTCGACCTACTGCTCGACCATGGCGGTTGAGTTCATGCACATGTCCGACCCGCGCCACAAGGCATGGTTGCAGGAGCGGATTGAGGGTCCGGACAAGTCCATCGAGTTCACTGTTCCCGGAAAAAAGGCCATTCTCAACAAGCTCATCGAGGCGGAAGGCTTCGAAGCCTATCTCAATGTGAAATACACCGGCACCAAGCGTTTCGGCCTGGACGGCGGTGAATCAATCGTGCCGGCGCTGGAGCAGATCATCAAGCGCGGCGGCAATATGGGCGTCAGTGACATCGTGCTCGGCATGGCGCATCGCGGCAGGCTCAACGTGCTGGCCAATGTGATGGGCAAGCCCTATACGGCGATCTTCCACGAGTTCAAGGGCGGGTCGTCGACGCCTGAGGAAGTCGAAGGATCCGGTGACGTGAAGTACCACCTGGGTTCGTCGTCCGACCGGGAGTTCGACAACAACAAGGTGCACCTGTCGTTGACCGCCAACCCGTCTCACCTGGAGATTGTCGATCCGGTTGTGCTTGGCAAGGCGCGCGCCAAGCAGGACCAGCTTGGCAGGGACCGCTCCAAGGTCATGCCGCTCCTGATCCATGGCGATGCCGCGTTTGCAGGCCAGGGCGTGGTGGCGGAATGTTTCGGCCTGTCGGGCCTGCGCGGCCACCGCTCGGGCGGGTCCATCCACTTCATCATCAACAACCAGATCGGCTTTACGACCAGTCCGATCTGGGCACGCTCATCGCCATATCCGTCCGATGTAGCCAAAATGATCGAGGCGCCGATCTTCCACGTGAACGGCGATGATCCGGAGGCCGTTGTGTACGCCGCCAAGATCGCCACGGAGTTCCGGCAGACGTTCGGGCACCCGGTGGTCATCGACATGTTCTGCTATCGCCGGTTCGGCCACAACGAGGCCGATGAGCCGGCCTTCACCCAACCGGTCATGTACCGGCGGATTTCGAAACACACGCCGGTGGCACAGCTTTATGCGCAGCGTCTGATCGATGAAGGCTCGATGAGCGAGGCTGACTACACGGAAATGAAGGCGGCATTCCGCAGCAGGCTGGAAGAGGATTTCGAGGCTTCGGACAACTACAAGCCCAACAAGGCCGACTGGCTGGACGGTCGCTGGTCGGGTCTGAAGACCACGAAGATCGACGACGACCCGCGCCGCGGCAAGACCGGTTTCGATGTCAAGAAACTGCAGAAGCTCGGCGAGCAGATGTACGCCATTCCTGAGGACTTCAATATTCACCGTACCCTGAGACGGGTGATCGACGCCCGGATGAAGGTTATGAAGTCCGGTGTCAACCTGGATTGGGCGACGGCTGAATCGCTGGCGTTCGCCACACTGCTTGAAGACGGCAGCAGGGTCAGGCTGTCGGGGCAGGATGTCGAGCGAGGCACCTTCTCGCAACGCCATGCTGTCTGGATCGACCAGCAGACCGAGCGCCGCTACGCGCCCCTGAAGCACCTGTCGGGGGAAAAGTCGAGCGACTTTGAAATCATCAACTCGATGCTGTCGGAAGAGGCGGTGTTGGGGTTTGAGTATGGATATTCGCTGGCGGAACCGCGCACCCTGGTGTTGTGGGAAGCCCAGTTTGGTGATTTTGCCAACGGTGCACAGGTGATCTTCGACCAGTTCCTGTCGTCCGGCGAACGCAAATGGCTGCGCATGTCGGGCCTCGTCTGCCTGCTGCCGCACGGCTATGAGGGCCAGGGGCCGGAGCATTCTTCGGCACGGCTTGAACGCTTCCTGCAGATGTGCGCCGAGGACAACATGCAGGTGGCCAACTGCACAACGCCTGCCAACTACTTCCATATCCTGCGCCGTCAGATGGGCCGGGACTTCCGCAAGCCGCTAATCCTGATGACGCCAAAATCACTGTTGCGCCACAAGAGGTGCGTGGCTTCGCTGGAAGAGATGGGGCCCGACTCATCATTCCACCGGGTGCTTTGGGACGATGCCGAGTACAAGAAGGACTCGGCCATCAAGCTGGTGAAGGACGAAAAGATCCGCCGCGTTGTCCTGTGTACCGGCAAAGTCTACTACGACTTGTTCGAAGAGCGCGAGAAGCGCGGCATCAATGACATTTACCTGATGCGGGTCGAGCAGTTGTATCCGTTCCCGGCAAAAGCCCTGGTCAATGAGCTGTCACGCTTCAGGGATGCCGAGATGGTGTGGTGCCAGGAAGAGCCGCACAATATGGGATCGTGGACCTTCATCCAGCCCTATATGGAATGGGTTCTGAACCGGATCGAAGCCAAGCATCGCCGGCCCAGCTATGCGGGCCGGCCGGCGTCTGCTTCAACCGCGACCGGATTGATGAGCCGTCATCTGAAGGAGCTGGCCGCGTTCCTTGAAACGGCGCTCGGCAATGGGAAAGTGGGTTAGGGTGTTGTCGCGATTGTTATCTCCCTGACAGTTTGAGTTTTGTATGTTTGTTTCAGCCCAGTTGTGAGCGGGTCGAAGCAGTCTTTAAAGGACGGATGTGATGTCGAATGAAATCCGGGTGCCGACGCTGGGAGAATCCGTAACCGAGGCCACCATCGGCCAATGGTTCAAGAAACCGGGCGAGGCAATCACCGCCGATGAACCGCTGGTTGAATTGGAAACCGACAAGGTGACCGTTGAGGTGCCAGCACCTGCGGCCGGCGTCATGGGCGAGATCCTGGTCGAGGAAGGCGCTACGGTCGAGGTTGGCGCGCTGCTCGGCACCGTGGCTGAGGGAGATGGCGCTGCACCGGCAGCACCGCCGGCAGCGGCGGCGAAAACTGCTGAATCCAAAGCTGAACCTGCCGGCAGGGAGACTGGCGGTGGAGCTGCCCCGGCAGTTGCTGCATCACCTTCAGCGGCCAAGATGCTGGCTGAGAACAATCTGTCTGCAGACCAGGTGGCAGGCTCCGGCAAGCGCGGCCAGGTGTTGAAGGGAGACGTGCTGGAGGCACTGGAAAAAGGCACCAAGGCGCCTGCTTCCGCCCCTGCGGCACGGGCGCCGTCGTCACCAGACGATGCGCCGCGCGAAGAGCGCGTGAAGATGACCCGGTTGCGCCAGACAATCGCGCGGCGCCTGAAGGATGCCCAGGACACCGCAGCCATGCTGACCACCTTCAACGAGGTGGACATGAGCGCGGTCATGGACCTGCGCAAGCGCTACAAGGAACTGTTCGAGAAGAAGCACGGCGTGAAACTCGGTTTCATGGGTTTCTTCACCAAGGCCGTGTGCCATGCGCTGAAAGAAGTGCCGGCGGTCAATGCCGAGATCGACGGCACCGATATCGTTTACAAGAATTTCTGCCATGTCGGCGTGGCAGTCGGTACCGACAAGGGCCTGGTTGTGCCGGTGGTGCGTGATGCCGACGCCATGTCGATCGCCGAGGTTGAAAAGGACATTGCCCGGCTTGGCGGACTGGCCCGCGACGGTCAGCTGTCGATGGCCGACATGCAGGGCGGCACGTTTACGATTTCTAATGGCGGCGTCTACGGCTCGCTGATGTCGACGCCTATCCTGAATGCGCCGCAGTCGGGGATTTTAGGCATGCACAAGATCCAGGAGCGCCCGATGGCGGTGAACGGTGAGGTGAAGATACGGCCGATGATGTACCTGGCCCTGTCCTACGACCACCGGATCGTGGATGGCAAGGAGGCCGTCACCTTCCTGGTGCGGGTGAAGGATTCACTGGAAGACCCCGAACGTCTTGTGCTGGACCTGTAATACCCACCTTTTAAGGGATAAACTTCATGTACGATCTTGTTGTAATCGGCACAGGCCCCGGCGGCTATGTGGGCGCGATCCGTGCCGCCCAGCTGGGCATGAAGGTGGCCGTTGTGGAAAAGCGAGCCGCCCATGGCGGTACCTGCCTGAATGTCGGCTGCATCCCGTCCAAGGCGCTGCTGCATGCATCGGAACTTTTCGAGGAAGCCGGGCATGCCTTCAAGAACATGGGCATCAAGGTGTCGGCACCCAAGGTCGACATGAAACAGATGCTGAAGTTCAAGCAGGATGCCATCGACGGCAACACCAAGGGCATCGAGTTCCTGCTCAAGAAAAACAATATCGACGCGTTTCACGGCACTGGCAAGATACTTGGTGCCGGCAAGGTCGAGGTGACACCTGAAAAGGGCGACGCGCAGGTTCTGGAAACCAAGAACATCTGCATTGCTACCGGTTCCGACGTGGCGCAGCTGCCGGGCATCGACATTGACGAAAAGCAGGTCGTGTCGTCGACCGGCGCGCTGGACCTGAGCAAGGTGCCCGGTCACATGGTGGTTGTCGGCGCCGGCGTTATCGGACTTGAACTTGGTTCGGTGTGGCGCAGGCTCGGTGCGAAAGTCACGGTGGTTGAGTTCCTTGATCACATCCTGCCTGGAACAGACAGCGAAGTTGCCAAGAAGTTCAGGGTCATGCTGGGCCGGCAGGGCTTCGAGTTCAAGCTCAGCTCCAAGGTGACCGGCGCCAAAACCTCAAAGTCAGGCGTCAAGGTGACCATAGAACCGTCCAAGGGCGGTGACGCCGAGACCCTGGATGCAGACATCGTGCTGGTGGCCATCGGGCGGGTGCCGTTCACCGACGGGCTGGGGCTTGAAGATGCCGGCGTTGCCGTCGACGAGCGCGGCCGCGTAGTCGTGGATGATCACTTCGCCACCAATGTGGAAGGCATTTACGCCATCGGCGATGTGGTGCGCGGCGCCATGCTGGCCCACAAGGCCGAGGAAGAAGGCGTGGCGCTGGCGGAACTGCTGGCCGGCCAGGCGGGTCACGTGAACTACGGCATTATTCCAGGCGTGGTCTACACCTATCCGGAGGTGGCTTCGATTGGCAAAACCGAGGATGAGCTGAAGGCGGAAGGCGTTGCCTACAAGTCCGGTTCGTTTCCGTTCATGGCCAATGGCCGCGCCAAGGCCAACCAGACGACGGACGGGTTTGTGAAGGTGCTGGCCGACGCCAAGTCCGACCAGGTGCTTGGCGTGCACATACTCGGTCCGCAGGCCGGTGAACTGATCCACGAGTGCGCCGTGCTGATGGAATTCGGCGGGTCGTCGGAAGATCTGGCGCGCACCTGCCATGCGCATCCGACACTGTCGGAAGCGGTCAAGGAAGCAGCGCTCGCCGTCGACAAGCGCGCCATCCATTCCTGATCAGATTTCCGTTTCCGGCATCAGCCTGCTGCCGTCGATCATGCGCGTGTAGCTGAACGGGGCAGGGTCCACAATGGGCGTCTTGCCGGTGACCAGGTCGGCCATCAGCTCGCCTGCGCCGGGACCGATGCCGAAGCCGTGCCCTGAAAACCCTGTTGCCAGGTACAGTCCGGGGATCTGCTCGATACCTGATATGACCGGAACCGCATCCGGTGTCACGTCAATCACACCGGCCCACTTGTTGACGATCTTGACCCCCTTGAATTCCGGGTGATCGGCGGCCAGTTCGCCGAGGCATTCCTCCAGCACCCAGTCGACCGGTTTCGGATCAAGCACACGGACCTTCTCGAACGGCGACACGTCATCCATTGACCAGCGCGAGGCGAGCATGGCTTCGGAAAAGAACCGCTTGCCGATGCGCAGTTTCAGGTAGGGCCATTCCGAGCGCAGCGCCGGCAGGAATGCCTTCAGGTACTTGAACGATGCCGGGATGATGTCGGACACGGTGACGGCGTTGTGGGCAATGGTATAGCCGCCGTCAGCGCGCTTGCGAACGGCGTACTTGCCACCGGCGAACGATGTCGAATATGGCAGGTCCAGCGGCTCGGTGGCCTGCACGCTGGACAGGGTGATGAGCTGTGGCAGGTTGAGGCCGAGATTGCCCAGAAACCGCCGCGACCAGGCGCCGCCGGCATATACGACGGACGCGCACTTCACAGGCCCGCGCTCGGTCATCACGCCGGACACTTTGCCGGCTTCGGTTTCGATGCCGCGCACGGCCCAGCCGGTGAAGATGTAAGCGCCCTTGTTGCGGGCCGCCTGTGCGATTGCCGGAGCGGCCTTTTGCGGCTCGGCGCGTCCGTCGCTTTCAGTGTAAAGGGCGCCGGCAAACCGGGCACTGGCACCCGGCACCAGCCGGTCGAGCTCCTCACCGCGGACAATGCGCGAATTGACCTGGAAGGGCCGGGCGTTTTTTGCCGCCCATGCCTCGCGGCTCTGCAGGCCCTTCTCGTCGGTCTCCATATAGGCGATGCCGCACTGCTTGAAGCCGGTGTCGGCGCCTGCGCGCTCATTGATGTTGCGCCACAACCGGAGCGACTCCACGATCAGCGGCATTTCGCGGCTGTCGCGACCCATCTGGCGGCACCAGCCCCAGTTGCGGCCCGACTGTTCGCCGGCTATGCGGCCTTTCTCGAACAGGGCAACCTTGAGGCCGCGTTCGGCAAGTTCCAGGGCCGTGCAGGTGCCGATGATGCCACCGCCGATGACGACAACGTCAACGGCTTGCGGCAGCTCTGTGTCACTTTCGATGAATTCGGGAAGGGGCAGCATGATGGCGCGAGCATATGGTCGGCGCCGCTTGCTTGCCAAGTGGAAAAAGTCTGGTCAGCCGGAGCGCGGGTGGGCCTTGTCGTATTGTGAGAGCAGGTGCTCGCGGTCAACGCCGGTGTAGACCTGGGTCGTGGACAGGCTGGCGTGGCCGAGCAGTTCCTGAATGGTGCGCAGATCGGCACCGCCGCCCAGCAGGTGGGTGGCAAACGAGTGGCGCAGCGCGTGTGGTGTGGCGGTGTCCGGCAGGCACAGGGCGGAGCGCAGCTTCTGCATCAGCAACTGGATGTTGCGGGCGTTCAGCCGGCGGCCCTGTTTGCCGATGAACAGCGGCCCTTCCGGATCGAGGCCCGGGGTCAGGTCGAGATAAGCCTGAATTGCGTCGCCCGCCGCCGGCAGGACAGGCACGAGGCGGGTCTTGTTGCCTTTGCCGACGATGCGCAGCACGTCCTCGTTGGGCGGCACCGGCGCCTCGTGCCGGTTCAGATTCAAGGCTTCGGATATGCGCAGGCCGCAGCCGTACAACAACATCAACACGGCCGTGTCGCGGGCAATGATCCAAGCTTCTGTGCCATCGGATGTTCTGGTCTCGACCAGGTTGACCGTTTTCCTGGCGGCATCCGCGTGCAGCGGTTTCGGTATCGCATGGGGCAGCTTGGGCGTGCGCAGGGTTGCCACAGCCGGGTTGCGCAGGACACCTTCATTGTCGAACCAGCGGTACAAAGTGCGTATGGCCGACAGTTGCCGCGCCAGGGTGCGACTTTCGACACCGGCATTGCGCCGGGCCGCCATGAAGGCGCGAAAGTCTAGCGGCTTGAGGGTTTCCAGGTCGCGTAAGGAGGCTGGCCTGCCCAGATGATCCGCAAGAAAGAGGGTGAACTGGGTAATGTCGCGGATATAGGCGTCCAGGGTGTGCGGGCTCACCTGTTTTTCAATGCCCAGATGCCCGATCCAGGCAGCGATTTTCGCGGCGGCGTCAGCAGCAGCGTTGAACTGGATGGGTTGGTTGTCAGCGGTCATGCGGCCAGTCTAACACAGTGTGGTTAATGCGATGCTGATATGGCCTGCGAATTCATTCAGGCCAGAAGGGATCTAGTCCCATACCGAGCGTGCCGGTGGTGCCGTGTTGCAATCCGCCATCGTCAGCGTCCGCCAGCGGTGGGCGGGGCTGAAGGTTGGCGCAGCGTCCGGGCCAGCTGTCAGACACAGGTTGGTGTCGCGCAGGCGCAGACGGTTTTCCGGCGTCCTGTCGAAGCGTTGCAGCCGGTCAGCGGGCAGAAAGCTTTCAGATGCACCGCAGGGCCGGAGCAGGACAGGTGAGCCGGGCAAGGGTGCGTTGACACCAAAGGCAGTGATGCAGGCATCGAACGCCGGCATGACCAGTCTGCCATCGCGTTCAACGACAACCCGGTCTGCGCTTCCCCTTTCAGGCAGGCAGTTGTGGACAACCAGGGGAAGGTCTGTTCGTGCCGTCTGCCCGACACCCGGCACATCTATGCAGTAGCCCTCGCCGGGATAGTCCAGATCGTCGGCCAGGCGCATTTGCGGTGCGTTCTGGGCCATGGCCCAAGGGGCCGGAGCCGAAACCAAAGCCACGACGGCAGTTGCCACCAACCAATTGCGCATGAATGTTCTCCCAATTCGCCGTTTCAGCAAATTACACACAACCATCATGGTCTAACGATGGTGTGCTTGGCTGGTCTGGCAACGCTATCAGGACACACTCAGGCCGGACGGTTTGGCGCAAGAACCTTCACAGGTTGCCGCTCCAAATCACCTGTTGATGCGGGCGTTTGCCTTCAGCATTCCGGTGATCAGGGCGTCACGTTTCCGGGCAAGTTCTTCCACCGTTTGCCCGCCAGCCTCGGCTTCGACACCTTTCGCAAGCTGGCCGGACAGGCCGCCATTCAACCTGGTGTCACCCAGATCGTCCCACCAGCGGTGAAAGCTTTGCGTGTAGCGTTCGCAGAATTCCTCCAGTCCTTGCGGTCCGGCACCGAGATGGAACAGCATGTGCGGGCCCATGGCTGCCCAGCGCAGGCCGGGACCGGCCCAGACCGCCTTGTCGACATCTTCCACCGACGCAACACCGCTCTCGACCAGATGAATGGCCTCGCGCCACAAGGCGGCCTGCAGCCGGTTGGCCACATGGCCGGGAACCTCGCGCCTGACGCGAATGGTCACCTTGCCCACGGCCTTGTAGAACGCCTCGGCGCTCGTCAGGGCATCGGGTCGCGTGTTGTCATTGGCCAGCAGCTCAACCAGCGGAATCAGGTGCGGCGGGTTGAAGGGATGACCGAGAATGAAACGGGACGGGTCCTTCCAGCCCTGTTGCATTTCGCTCACCATCAGACCGGATGCTGAGGAACACACCACGGCTTGCGACGACAGATGAGGTTCGATCTCGGCAAACAGGGCGTGTTTCACGTCAATGCGTTCAGGCACGTTCTCCTGGACGAATTGAGCCGATGAAACCGCTTCCGCGGCAGTGTCGTGAAACGACACGGATCCCTTGCGTCCTTCGATGGCCAGACCAAGTTCCATAAGTGTTGGCCAGGCATTTGCGACATAATCAGTCACGTCCTTTTCGGTCGTGGCGGAGACGTCGTAGATGCGTACATCCATGCCGGCGGCCGCAAACAGCGCTGTCCAGCTGGCGCCGATTACGCCGGCGCCCAGCACCGCGGTCGTGTTGATTTCTGTCATCAGAACAATCCCGGATTGAGAGGCGAAGCAGCGGTCAGGCCGCCATCGAGTGTGAAACACTGCCCGGTTGCAAACGAAGCTGCATCCGAGGCAAGCCAGACGGCCAGGCTGGCCACGTCCTGCGGCTGGCCGAAGCGGCCCGCGGCATGACGGGCCAGGGCATCGGACCTTGCCAGCTGCGGATCGCCAGCCAGGTCAAAGCCGGCATCCAGCATGCCGGTTTCGATCCAGCCCGGGCAGATGGCGTTGCAACGGATCTGCGGTCCGTGATCGACCGCGATGGACCGGGTCAGGCCATGCACAAAGGCTTTCGACGCATTGTACAGCGCCATGCCGGGATCGGCCACGTTGCCGGAAATCGATCCGATATTGATGATGGAGCCGCCATCTGCCATCGTCGGGATGAATGCCCGGCAGACATTGAACACGCCGCGGGCATTGGCCCCCATCAACCGGTCCCAGTCGTCGTCGCTTGTCTGGGTTACGGTCTTTTCGATCTGAATGCCGGCATTGTTGACAAGGATGTTCAAACCACCGAGGTCGTGGGCCATGTGCGCAACCTGAACCGGGTCCGCCACATCGCACTGATGCCAGGTGAGTTCATCCGGAAACCGGTCGGGCCGTTCGCCGCGCCCACAAACCGCGACCTGCGCGCCTTCCACAACGAAAGCCCTGGCGATTGCCATGCCGATCCCCTGGCGGCCGCCGGTGACAAGCGCCTGTTTTGCCTGCAACGTCATCTCAATGAGCAATCATGACGTGGCGAATGGAGGTATAGGCGTCCAGCGCATAGACCGACATGTCGCAGCCGGTGCCGGATCCTTTCATTGCGGCCCAGGGCATTTCCGGTGTGCCGACACCGTGTGTGTTGACCCAGGTGAAGCCATAGCGCAGCCGCGAGGTCACCCGCATGGCCCGCCCGGCATCGGCAGTGAAAACCGAAGAGGCCAGCCCATAGCGTCCGGCATTGGCGGTCCTAATGACGTCATCCTCATCGCTGAAACGCGACAGGGTGACGACCGGACCGAAAATCTCCGCGCAAGCAACTTCCGCGTCATTGTCGACATTGGCGATCAGTGTTGGCTGATAGAAAAAACCATCGCCCGCGCCGACTTGCCCGCCACAGACGATTTCGGCAGTGCCGCGGGCCCGGTCCACGAAGCCGGCTACACGCTCGCGCTGGCCAGCCGACACAATCGGACCCATTTCAGTGCCTTCGGATTTTGGAGCACCGATCCTGATCTCGCTGACCTGTGCCTCAGTTGCCGCCACCAGCTTGTCATAGACGCTGTCATGCACCATGACGCGGCAGGGCTGGGCGCAATCCTGGCCGGCATTGAAGAACGAGCCGTAGCGGATGGTTTCGGCCACCGCATCAAGATCGGCATCGTCAAACACGATGACCGGTGCCTTGCCGCCCAGTTCCAGGTGGACATGCTTGACGTGAGCGGATGCCGCGCGCATGGCGGCCATGCCGGTGGCCGGCGATCCGGTCACCGTGATGACCTCGGTTTCCGGCGCATTGACAAGACGGTCGCCGATCGACGGGCCGCGGCCGTGGATGACATTGACCACTCCTTTAGGGATAACGTCCGCCAACAGCTCCGCTGCCCGCAATGTGGACAATGGTGTGATCTCGGAAGGCTTAAGAACCACCGTGCACCCGGCGGCGAGCGGGGCAGCCAGCTTCCAGGCAGCCATCATCAGCGGGTAGTTCCACGGTGCGATGGCAGCAACGGGTCCCACCGGATCGCGACGGATCATCGAGGTGTGGCCGGCGACATACTCTCCTGCGGCCGAACCGGCCATGGTGCGGGCCGCGCCGGCGAAAAACCGGAAGGTGTCGATGGTCAGAGGCATTTCATCGTCATGGGCAGACGGCCACGGTTTGCCGACATCCAGGCTTTCCAGTTCGGCGAGTTCCCGCGAGTTGTCCTCAAGGACCTGCGCAATCTGCAGCAGCAGGGCTGAGCGCTCGGCTGGCGACGTTCTGGAATAGGCATCGAAAGCCTCTGCGGCGGCGGCCACTGCTGCATCCACCTGCTCATCGCTTGCCTCGGCTACGGCAACGATATCGCTGCCCGTCGACGGATCTACAACCGAAAGCGCTTCACCCGCGCCGTCGACAAGTTCGCCGTTGATCAGCTGCCTGGTCTGCATGGTTGTTCTCCCTAGAAGTTGACCCGATCACCGCCCTTCAGGGCGAGGCGCTCACGGGCTTGCGCCGGTGTTGCCACAGACAGCCCAAGGTTTTCGATGATCGTGCGGACCTTGCGCACCTGATCGGCATTGGACCTGGCCAGTTCGCCCTTGCCGATGTAAAGGCTGTCTTCCAGCCCCACCCGCAGGTTGCCGCCGAGCATGGCCGACTGGGTGGCAAACGGCATCTGGTGGCGCCCGGCGGCAAGCACCGACCACTCGTAATTTTCCGCACCGAACAGTTTGTCGGCGATGGTGTGCATATGCATGAGGTTCTCGAGGTCGGCGCCAACGCCGCCGAGAATGCCGAACACCATCTGGATGAAGAAAGGTGGCTTGACCATCCCCTGATCGACGAACCAGGCCAGGTTGTAGAGATGGCCAAGGTCGTAGCATTCAAACTCAAAACGCGTGCCATGCCCTTCGCCGAGCTGCTTGAGCGCATATTCGATGGTCTGGAACGTGTTGGGAAATATGAAATCCCGGGTCATTTCCAGAAACGGCTTTTCCCAGTCATGTTTCCAGTCATCGTATTTGTCTGCCATGGGAAAGATGCCGAAATTCAACGACCCCATATTGAGGGACGCCATTTCCGGACTGGCGGTGGTTGCGGCGAGCAGGCGTTCATCAATGGTCATGCCGAGCCCGCCGCCGGTGGACACGTTCACCACCGCATCGGTTGCTTGCTTGATGACCGGCAGAAACTGCATGAACGTCTCGGGCCGCGGGTCGGGCCTGCCGGTTTCCGGATCGCGGGCATGCAGGTGAATGATCGACGCCCCGGCCTCGGCCGCCTCAATCGAGGCGCTTGCGATGTCCGCCGGCGTGACCGGCAGGTGCGGCGACATGGTCGGGGTGTGAATGCCCCCGGTGGGGGCGCAGGTGATGATGACCGGTTTCGACATGGGTTCCGCCTACAGTTTCATCTGCTGGACCTGGGCCGACAGCCCGCCGTCAATGACCCAGAGCTGGCCGCTGGCATAGCGGGCCTCGTCGCCGGCCAGCCAGTTGACCAGGTTGGCGATGTCTTCAGGCTGGCCATAGGTGCGCATCGGGTGAACATCGCGGACCGCCTGCTGTAGTGTCTCGATGTTTCCCCCACCTCCGCCTGAACCGTCTCCTGCAAAGAAACTCTGCAGCATTGGCGTGTCGACGTAGCCGGGACAGATAGCGTTGACCCGGATGCCCTCCGGTCCGTGGTCGCAGGCCATGGCACGGGTCAGCGCATGCACGGCGCCCTTGGTGGCGCAATAGGCGGCAAGACCGGGATCGGCGATATAGCCGTCATAGGAGCCAAAATTGATCACACTGGCCGCGCCGGACTTGCGCAACAGCGGCAGTGCATGTTTGGAGGTCAGGAACATGCCGGTGACGTTGACGGCGAAGATCCGGTTCCACTGCTCAAGCGTTGTGTTTTCAATCGTCTCTTCGATCTCGATGCCTGCTGCATTGACCAGAATGTCGAGCTTGCCCCAGTCCGTTGCCAGGTCCTCAAATGTTTCGATGATCTGTGCTTCATTGGTCACATCAAACGGACGGAACGTTCCTGCGCCTGCATTGTCCGCAAGATCAGCCGCGATCACCCTGGCCCCTTCCTTTTCGAAGCGGGCGCAGATGGCCGAACCGATACCGCCTGTGCCGCCGGTCACCAGGGCTGTCTTGCCTTCCAGCATCATGGCGACACACACGCCTTGTAGGCGTCCAGAACCAGACCGTGAAAGTGGTGCACCGCGTGTTCGGATTTGCCGGACCCTTGAGGGTCGTGGACGATCCGTCCCTGCTGAAAGGCGGGTGTGCTCATGCCCCTCTGCACGCTTTCGACCAGAGCGATGTCCTCGACCTGCAGCACTTCATCGAGGTAGCGAATGGCATCGAGCTCCATCTGATCCGGTTCCGGTGTCTCCAGATAGAAGTCGTAGGTCTCCAGCGTCTTGTCCGGCCCGACGGGGATGACATTGAGCACGATCATCGACGACCGGCCGGGATAGCGCATCAGGCACGTGGTCGGCCACAACCACCAGACTGCGTGGGTGCGCACGGTGGCGTTGGACACATCATAGGCGCTGTTGGGGCTGTTGCCGGCCTCTGCCATATGGCTGGAATAGATGCCGTGGGTGGTCACCTTGTAGGTGTCCATGTCCACCAGGTCGCAAAAGTCCTTGTGGGCAGTGGGGCAGTGGTAGCACTCCAGGAAATTGTCGACGATGTTCTTCCAGTTCGAGCGGATTTCATAAGTCAGCCGGTGGCCGAACGTCAGTTGATCCACATCGGGAGCCCAGAAGCGGACTTCGGTTTCCAGATCGCCTGACTGGCAGCTCAACGAAGCCGCGTCGGGATCAAGATTGACAAACACAAAACCGCAAAACTCCTCCACCTGCACCTGGTCCAGGCAGATGTCTTCGGTGCTGAAACCGGCTAGGTTTTCAGTGTGTGGTGCGCGCGCCAGTTGCCCGTCCAGCCGGTACACCCAGGCGTGATAGGGGCACATGATGCGGTTGGTCTTGCCTTCGCCGGACAACAGCTCGTGGGCGCGATGCTTGCAGACATTGTAGAATGCCCGCAGCTGTCCTGCGCCGTCGCGTGTCAGGGCAATCGGCGTCCCGGCAATTTCGGTGGTGAAGTACGAGCCCGGTTCCTTCAGCTTTTCAACATGACAGACCCATTGCCAGCTGCGGGTCAGGATGGCCTGCTGGTCAAGCCGGAACCATTCGGCGCGTGTGTAGGCTTCGGCGTTGAGCGAAAGCGACCGGGCCGGGTCCTGGTGAAAGCCGCGCGACAGCTGCTGATAGTCGTCCTTCGCCAGAATTGACGGCATCACGAGTCCTCCTGATTGCCCAGCGGTGGGAATCGGTAGCGTTCCGAGGCTACCGTCCAGTCCATGTGGTTGCGCACATATTGTCGGCTGGCATCCGACGGCGGGTTGT
>JBCCVY010000014.1:0-20929 GCA_039194725.1 Pseudomonadota bacterium | reverse complement strand
CATCGGCGCTCTCAACGGCAAAAAATCAGTCAAGCGGACCGATCAGCTTGCGCTGAACATGGAGCGATTGCGGTGGCTACCGCGCAACCTTGGTTCGCGCTATGTGTTCGTGAACCAGGCGGCGTACAGAATGCGAATCATGAACAAGGGCGAGATCGAATGGTCCACCCGCGTGATTGTCGGCAAGCCGTCAAACCAGACCTATTTCTTCTCCGATCAGATGGAGCGGGTGGAGTTCAATCCTTATTGGGGCATTCCGCAATCGATCATCAAGGGCGAGTATCTGCGCCGGGTGCAGGACAATCCAAGTTATTTCGAGCAGCGTGGCTACGAAGTGCTCAACAGCCGCGGCCAGCGGATTTCCGGCTGGGACGTGGACTGGTGGAACTATCGCGGCGGCATCGGCGTGCGCCAGAAGCCCGGCCCCAGAAATGCGTTGGGCGAGGTGAAGTTCATGTTCCCGAACAAGCATGCCATCTACCTGCATGACACGCCGAAACGGTCGCTGTTCAACAATGACAAGCGTGCCTACAGCCATGGCTGTGTGCGCGTGCAGAACCCCCGTGAGCTTGCGACCCAGATCCTGGGCTGGTCGCAGAACAAGATCGCATCGACCATTGCAACCCGGAAAAACACGCCGGTGCAGCTGAAGAACAAACTGCCGGTGCATCTGACATACTTTACGGCTTGGACCGATGAGTCGGGAGATCTGGCCTATTACAACGACGTCTACAAGCGCGATATGTACCTCGCCCGGGCGCTGAAGGCGGAAAAGAACGCACTGCGATAAAGCGTCTGCCGACAAAATCAATGGTAAAGATGGGCGCCCTGACGGCGCCCAGTTTGTGTTCTGGAGCCGTTGCGAGCTTCAAACCGTAGGTTTTGCGCCGGATCAGTCGAAAACCGTCATCAATCTGACATATTATCACCGGTTTTTACGCGCGTGCTTAAGCGGGTGTTAATCTGACTATGCAATGATCAATTAGCTGAGTAAAAACAACGCCTAATAGCAGCCTTATTCTTGTGGTTTCTGGCGAATTCGGTTACAAAGGCTTACGAGATTCTGCTCAGAGCAGTTTCTAGGGGATGCGGGGATTTCCCGTGTGATGGTGGTTATGCAGTGCAGGGTTCCTTGGACCACGCTATTTAGCAGCGCGGTTTCTCAGGCCAAAAGTAAGGCGTTGACCGGCTGCTTTGCGGCAACGCTCGCAGCTGTTGCGTCCATGGCTTCCTCTGCCGTGGCATCTGCGGAAAACCGCACCCTATCCATGTATTTCACCCACACCAAGGAGACCTTGACGGTCACCTACAAGAGGAACGGCAAGTACGACAAGGCCGCTCTCAAGAAAATCAACTGGTTCCTGCGTGACTGGCGCAGCAATGAACCGACCAAGATGTCATTGGAAACAATCGACCTTTTGTGGGAACTGCACGCCGATCTCGGTTCGAAAAAGCCGGTTCATATCATATCCGGCTATCGTTCACCGCGCACCAATGCCATGTTGAAGCGAATCGGCCGCAAGGTGGCGCGCAGGTCGCAGCACATGCAGGGTCGGGCAATTGACTTCTATTTCCCCGACGTGCCGGTTGAAAAGATAATGGGATCGGCATTCGTCCGCAAGATCGGTGGTGTCGGCTATTATCCGCGCTCCGGCAAGTACGGCTTCGTCCACATCGACAATGGCAGCGTGCGGCACTGGCCACGCATGAGCGCAGCGCGCCAGGCGAAGATTGCCCGCAAATACTACAAGACCGTGGCCGCCCGCAAAGGCCGTCCGAACAATTCCCAGTATGCCGCATTCCAGCCTGCGCCGGCCCAGAGCAAGAAACAGCCATCCGGCGGTCCGGTTAGCCTGATGCCCTCAAGCATGGCTGAAGCCGTTATTGCGGCAGTGGCCACAACACCGGCCCCGACCTTGCGTGCAGTTGCACCCAAGCCGCGCCCGCGGCCAATTGAAGTGCTCATGCTGGCAGCCGCGAACATGCAGATCGAACCGGCTTCGGCTCCGGTGGAGCGCCAAAACTTCTCCGAAGACAGCTTATCGCCGGTACGTGGCAGCCTAGGACCTGTCACCATTGCATCGCTGGCAGTTGAAGATCTCAACGCCGTCAACTCAACCGCCAAGGGCAGCCTCAATGCAGCAGCGGCACCTGCGGTTCAGGATGTCGGCATTCGTCCTCTGAGCGTCAGCTACGCCAACACATCCAGCCTCAGTGACCTGTTCACCAACACCGATGAGATTGCACGCCGCGACGGGGCGCCACAGCCTTTCGTTCATGACGAAGAGCACGAAATTCACCCGCTCAGCAAAGAAGACAAATCAGCGCTGGCGCGTTTGATTGAAGCATTCATGCCCGGAGCCGAATCGACTGAAGAATCAGCGAGCACCGACAATGGTGTTAACCGGTCCGGCAAGGGTGACAGCCAGATTGTCAATCGTACTGGCAAGGGCAATTTCACACCGGAAGCCGTCGGCACCCAGAAAATCTGGCAGCAAAGCGACGCTCAAAGTTCAAAAGTTCTGAAAGTCGTGGAAGCACCGCTCAGCTTCGGAAACTGACGTCCTTCACCATCATCTCCCCCGTAGGGCTTGGCGGACCAAGACCGTGCATGCGTTCAAACAGACGCCACGGCTGTCGCGATGCGTCAAAGGCAAGCGCGGGCTTACGTCTCATTCATTGCGCAGCGGCAGCATCGCCCTGCCCGCCATCGTCAGTCGGAATCATGCCGAGGGCACTCAGGTAAAGATCCAGGATAGCTTCTTCTTCCTGCCGTTCCGCAGTGTCTTTCTTGCGCAGGCTGACGACCTTTCGCATGATCTTGGTATCAAAACCGCTAGACTTTGCTTCGCCATAGATTTCCTTGATGTCGGCCGCAATCGCCTTCTTTTCTTCTTCAAGGCGCTCAATGCGCTCGATCAGGCTGCGAAGCTGGCCCTGCGCAAAACTGGTTTTGGTATCCATGGAATTTAGTCCGTTCTATCTTCTCTTGGCGCTCATATGGACGTGTGTTGGTCCGGTCTCAGAGCCCTAGTGATCGGCATGCGATTTGGCGAATGCCGCGGCCTGCTCAGGTGTGGCCTCGGTCTGGTAGGTGGCCTTCCACTGGGCATACGGCATCCCATAGACATGCTCGCGCGCAGCTTCCTTGTCCAGTGAAATACCAGCTTCATCCGCAGCATCTTTGAGCCAGTTGGACAGACAGTTGCGGCAAAATCCGCCCAGGTTCATTAGGTCAATATTCTGGACATCGTTGCGTTCGCGCAAATGCGCGATCAGACGGCGAAAGGCAGCCGCTTCCAGCTCAGTCCGGGTCTTGTCATCCATTGTCATCTGTCTCCTGCATCTTCATTGCACCAGATCCTTGATCTGGTTATTGGCAATCATTGCTTCAATAGCGAGCGCCAACCGCTCAATCCATTCTGACACGCCCAGGTCGTCAGAAATCAGGTCCTGACGGATTTCCACCAGTGTATGCGGCAGCCCGCGCTCGACAGCATGGGTGTTCATGCAATCGCCGGCCAGGCCACCGGCATAAGGCTCATTGTCGCCAACCACCAGATTGGGGTCAGCAGACAGGGCCTGTATGAACAGGTCCGAACAGCGCCGGTCATCTTCCCACAACAGGCCGGCATGCCAGGGACGCACCAGCCCTTTCCACGCCGGGGTAAAACTGTGCACCGAAATCAAAACTGGCGGTGCGCCGTCTGCTATCGCGGCATCGATCTCGGCGTCTATGGCCCGGTGATAGGGCAAGTAGAAGTGTGACAGCCTGAAACGCCGCTCGGCCTCGTCAATGTCGCGGTTGCCAGGCACCACCGCACCATCAGACAGTTGCATGATCAGCGTCGGATCGTTGACCCCCCGGTTGGGATCGATCAGCAGCCTGGAAAAACACGACAATACTGCAGGCACGCCCAGCCTTTCCGACAGACCGTTCACCACAGCCTCAACACCGATGTCGTAGGCGATGTGCCGGTCGAACTCAGACGCCGGCAGGCCCAGATCACCATAGGCTTGCGGCAGTGCGTTCCTGGCATGATCACAGACCAGCAGGATGCCCAGGCTGCGGTCTCCGGGCAGTACGTAGTGGCTGTCAAATCCGGCAATGTCAGTGGTCCTGTGCGGACCAGTGTGAGAGACAGTGGAAACAATGTTCATGATGGACTGGACTATAGAACGCCGCCCGCGATTGTCCACCATGCATGAAGCATGCTTGACCCGGTCATCGAACACGTTGATAAGTTGTAACGTGACCAAGTGTTGTCTTGTCATGGAACTGCCATTTTTGCGATGGCATTTTGACGTTGGCGAAACGTGGATATCGCCGTCACATTATACTTGGCATCGCTCGGTTGTGTCGTCACACTGAGGATGTTTTTGACAGGATTCGAAAAGGGATGGATGACGTTGTGCCCGTTGCGCCGGCGTCACAGGGAAAGACTGCATATGAAGCGCTCACTTCTTCTTGCTTTGGCCGTTGCTGCGCCGGCATTTCTGGTCCAGCCGGCACCTGCTCACGCAGACCTCAAACTTTGCAACCTGACACCCAGCCGCGTTGGCGTGGCACTGGGGTACAAGGATCAACAAGGCTGGGCCTCGGAAGGCTGGTGGAACATTGCCGCCAATGCTTGCGAAACCCTGCTGAAAGGCCCGCTGATCGCACGCTGGTATTACATTTACGCCGTTGATTATGACAATGGCGGCTCCTGGGGTGGCAATGCCCAGATGTGCAGCCGTGATAAGCTCTTCACAATCCGCGGGTTAAAAAGCTGCCAGGAACGTGGCTACAAGCAAACCGGTTTCTTCGAAGTGGACACCGGAGAAAACACCGACTGGACCATAAGGCTTGAAGGCGCCAAGACCCAGCCGGCTCCCACAGCGACACAGTAGTTCCAAGGGAAGCAGTTACCGGCCGGTTCGCAAGCGCCTGCAGTGCTATTTTAACAAGAACAATAAGGTGATGGGGACGTGAGACGGCAGAGACAGGCGAAGATTGTCGCAACCCTGGGCCCGGCGTCCGAAACCGAAGACATGATCGAGAAGCTGTTTCTCGCTGGTGTGGATGTGTTCCGCATCAATATGAGTCATTCCGATCATCCCGGCCTCAAGGCGCGTTACGACATGATCCGCCGGGTTGAGCAAAAGCACTCCCGGCCCATTGCCGTGCTGGTTGACCTGCAGGGCCCCAAGCTGCGCATCGACACGTTTGCCAGCGATGAAGTCACCATCAATGCCGGCGACACCTTCACCCTCGACATGGATGAAACACCGGGCGATGAAACCCGCGTTCACCTGCCCCATCCGGAAATCTTCCAGGCGGTCAAGCCCGGTGAGAACCTGCTGCTCAATGACGGCCGAATCAGGCTGGAGGTCACCTCGGCCAATGCCAGCACAATCGAGACCCGAGTGATTTTTGGCGGTGTGCTGTCTGCCCGCAAGGGCGTCAACCTCCCCGACACGATCATCCCGCTCACCCCGCTGACCGAAAAGGATCTCGCAGATCTTGAATATGCCCTGACACTGGACATTGACTGGGTCGCCCTGTCGTTCGTGCAGCAGCCGTCTGACGTGGCCGAGGCCCGCACCATTATCGGCGACAAGGCCGGCATCATGGTCAAGGTCGAAAAACCGTCAGCGCTCAATTTCCTCGACGACATCATCGACCAGGCAGATGCGGTCATGGTGGCCCGCGGAGACCTGGGCGTTGAGTTGCCGCTGGAATCCGTACCTGGCTGGCAAAAGCGCATCGTGCGCGCCTGCCGCCGGGCCGGCAAGCCGGTCGTGGTGGCTACCCAGATGCTGGAAAGCATGATCCAGGAACCTGTGCCGACCCGCGCTGAGGTATCGGACATAGCAACCGCCCTGTTCGAAGGCGCAGATGCGATCATGCTGTCGGCCGAGTCTGCGGCCGGCGAATGGCCCGAGGAAGCTGTTGCGACCATGGACAGGATTGCCCAGTCCGTCGAGCGCGATCCGCTGTACGCCAACATCATCAAGAATGCCCGCACCGAACCGCAACAAACCAGTGCCGACGCCATATCCAATGCGGCGCGCACGGTTGCGGAAACCCTGAATGTGTCGGCCATCGTCTGTTACACAGGCTCCGGCTCAACCGGGCTGCGTGTGGCGCGCGAACGCCCGGACATGCCGGTCATTGCACTCACCCCCAATATTGCCACCGGACGCCGACTCGCGGTCGTGTGGGGACTGCACTGCATGCACACCGAAGATGCCCGCGATCTCGACGACATGGTCAAACGGGCTGTCGACATTTCGCGCAATGAAAAGATCGCCAATGTGGGCGATCACATTGTCATCACCGCAGGTGTCCCCCTGCGCACTCCCGGCAAGACCAACATGCTCCGGGTGGCGCGGGTCACGGCACCGGAGCAGTAAAAAGTCGGGTTTTTGGTCGGAAGTCAGCCCGGCAAGCTCATGGTCTGTTTCCGCCTGGATCTGTACCCATGTCAGATCTTCTGGTCGAACTCCTGTTCAAGTTCGCGAATGCGCTCGTTCACGTTCTTCAGGCGCGGGTTCACGGTGCGGGCCCGGCGCAACGCCCGCAATGCCTTGCGGCCGTCACCTCGCTGCTTGAAAATCGCTCCCTGCCCCGACAAGGCGCCATAATGGCGCGGTTCCAGCGCCAACACCTGGTCAATGTCGCGCAGGGAACTTGTGAAGTCACCGCGCAGGAAATGCAGTGTCGCGCGCCGGTTCCAGCCTTCGGCAAAGTCGGGGTTTTGTTCCACAACGGTGTCCAGGATGACCAGTGCCGCACCGTACTGCTGCTCGCTCATGGCATTGCCGGCCTGTTTCATCAGCAGGTCGGCCGTCGGGCTGCCGGAGCGCAGCCACAGGGCCTGAATGGCATTTTCCAGCAATTGCGCCGACTTTTCATCGTCCGCCTGCCGCAACTGGCCAAACAACCGGTCCAGGACTTCAGCGGCATCGGCACCGCTGTCAGGGTTGTGCAAGTGCGGTCCTTGCCCCGGCCCCGGCATCTGATGCGCCTCGCCCGCTTGTTGCGCATGCGCAGGCGCTGCAACAGCTATTGCGATAGCCAACGTCACTAAAGCTCTTATCATGGTGCAGAGTCTAGCACCGGATCGAGGCAAGCAAAAGTGCCTGCGACTTTAACCGCTCTTGAGCTTCAACCCCTTGGAATTTGGTGTTTTTCAGCCTCACAAGCCAAATAAAAACGCCGCAAAAGTACTTGCGGCGTCTTCAAATTCAGGTGATGTCGCTTGCCCCGGCAAGGGCAGCATCCGGCAAGTCAGCCCTGGCGCGCCTTGAAGCGCGGGTTGACTTTGTTGATGACATACAGACGGCCACGGCGGCGAACAACGCGATTGGCGCGGTGACGCTTGGCAAGCGATTTCAGGGAATTACGGATTTTCATCTGACCGGTCTCTCATAATCAAAGCCGCGCGAGCGAATTTCAAACCCGGCGCGGCCTGCGAAATAGTTGGCCGGAACATAGTTGCGCCCGCGCCACGTGTCAACTACTGCAATTTCTGAACATACACCTTATATCACACTGTCTAAAACGACCTTTGAGCACCTCAAACAAGCCGGATTGCATGTCTTCACTAATTCCAAGCGAGACCGTCTTGACCTGGAGCGTATTCGGCCTGGGCGTGCTGCTCGTGGTGTTGATGTGCTGGCGTGAAAGCAGGCCGAGCCAATCCATGGAAGTCTCCATTTGGCCGACAACACCTTTCTTGCTGGCCGGGGCGTTTCTCGCCGTTCTGGCCGCTGTTCACCTGCTGACGCTGTACGGCATCAATCCCCGCTAGAGCCAGTCGTATCTGCAGGTCCCGAACATGAATATCGGCCTGTGACATAGTTCACATCCGGTTCAGGTTTCCCACGCTATTGTTGTGACCATAGACAAACCAACAAGGACCACGGAAAGACCACCGCCATGTACCGCCAACACACAATCACAAGCTCGCCTGCCCGCTCAGCCGACGCACATGTTGTCGGTGTACCTGAGAACTACCGCCGCCCCGGCCCGAACAGCAGCCAGGAAATCGGCCTGGGCCCGTCAACCAGCGAAGTTCTCGGTGTCTTGTCTGCCATGGAACGCCTGCTTCCCTGACACCCACTTTGGATATTGCGACGCTGTAAAAAACAGTGTCAATTGATGCCTGCGATTAGTTAGGGTCAATGAAAAACCATGCGCGACGCAGCGTCCACTTCCGGTGAAACAACCATTGTTATCGGCGCCGGACAGGCCGGCTTCTCGTTCTGCGCACGACTGCGCGAACTTGGCTATCTCGGCAAGATCATCCTGATTGGCGACGAACACCACCCGCCCTACCAGCGCCCGCCCCTGTCCAAGGCCTACCTGCTCGGCGACATATCGCTTGAGCGCCTGTTTTTGCGGCCGGAAGAGTTCTATGCCGACCAGCGCATTGACCTGAAAACGGACTGCCGCGTCACAGAAATTGCCCCACGCGACAGGTCCATCACGCTGGCCGACGGCACCCAGCTCGGTTACGACAATCTCATCCTGGCCACCGGTTCTACGCCACGCCTGCTTCCATCCAGCCTGTCAGGAGAGCTCGCCGGCATTTACTACATGCGCTCGATTGCAGATGCCGACGCCATCTCGCCGGAATTCGCAGCCGGTCGGCGTTGCCTGGTGGTGGGCGGCGGTTATATCGGGTTGGAAGCAGCCGCCGTTGCGGCAAAACGCGGCGTCGAAGTCACCCTCATCGAGGCCGCCGAGCGCATTCTGCAACGAGTCGCCTGCAGCCAGACATCGGACTATTTCAGGGCTCTGCACCGCTCGCACGGCGTTGACGTCCGCGAAGGCGTCGGGTTGCAGGCACTTGACGGCAAGGACGGCCGTGTGTCGTCCGCCACCCTGTCGGACGGCACTGCACTGGACATCGATTTCGTCATTGCCGGCATCGGCATCCTGCCCAATGTGGACCTGGCCCAGGCTGCCGGTCTCGACTGTGAAAACGGCATCAGGGTGGATGCCAGGTGCATCACGTCGGATCCCGCCATCATGGCCATCGGCGACTGCGCCTGTTTCCCGCGTAACGGCGCACACCTTCGGTTGGAGAGCGTCGGCAATGCCATCGATCATGGCCAGCTTGCGGCAGCCAGTGTGATGGGAAGCGATGAGGTCTATGAGGCGAAACCCTGGTTCTGGTCTGATCAGTACGACATCAAGCTGCAGATCGCCGGGCTGTCGACAGGCTTCGATGCCATCGTGGAGCGCAAGGGCGATGCAGCATCGCGTTCCTTCTGGTATTACGCCGGAAGCAAACTGCTGGCGGTTGACGCCATGAACGACCCGCGTGCCTACATGGTGGCAAAACGGTTGATCGAAGCCGGCAAGTCACCGCCCGCCGCCGCAGTGTCCGACACCGATCTGGATTTGAAAGAGCTGCTCAAGACTTAGGTAAGTTAACCCCCAACAAACAGGATGAGCCATGATTGAAGAACCGCCAGTCTTGTCGATCAATGGCAGGGTGAAGCGTCCCAGCACAAGTCAGATCAAGGCGTTTCAGGATGTGCCGACCGGTTTTGTCGTCGATGCACTTTTCGGATCCGGCGCGCTCAGCAGATTGATCCAGCCGCTGGGCGACGCGGCAGCTCTTGAGCGCTCGGTGGCTGGACCGGCACTGACCGCCAACTGCGGGCCCGCCGACATTCTGGCGACGCTCGCTGCCCTGAAATTCATCCGGGAAGGCGACGTGGTCGTGTCTGCGTTTGCCGCTCATCAAGGCTGTGCGGCCGCCGGTGACCGTCTGACCGGCATGATGAAAAACTGTGGAGCGGCCGGCTTTGTTACCGATGGTCCGGTACGCGACTATGCCGGAATTGTTGAAGTGGGCCTGCCGGTCTGGTGCACAGGTCTGACTCCCGCATCTCCATACTCGAGCGGGCCCGGATCCGTCGGTTTTCCGATCCAGATAGCCGATCAGCAAGTGGAGACCGGCGACATGATCATCGCGGACCGCGACGGCATTGTCGTTGTCCCCTTTGACAGAATTGACGAGACGCTGGCCGGCCTTGAACGGGTCAGGGAGGCGGAACAGGAGCTTGATGCCCAGGTTGCAGATGGTCTGAAAATACCAGATCGCATTGCTGAGCTGCTGGACAGCGATAAGACCAAGATCTACCGCTAGCTTGATAGCTTCAAAACAGCATGCGGCCGGCCGCATTAGTTGCTGTCATCGCTCAAATCCGGATGGCAGGCCTTGCCTGCCGCATAGACGCCGGCAATGGCGCGGTCATCGGCCATGGTCTGCAGAACGAACAGTTCCTCCGCCAGGGTGCGGACTGTCTCCATACGCAACCGCATCGCTGCAGTGGCGTGGGAGTCCAGCACCACAAGATCGGCTTCGCTGCCGGCCTCAAGTGTGCCGATCCGATGCTCCAGCTGCAGTGCCCGGGCATTGCCCAGCGTCATCATACAGAACGACTTAAGCGGGTTGAGCACCTGGTTCTTGAGCTGCAGCACCTTGTAGGCCTCATCCAGGGTCTTCAGCATGGAATAGCTGGTGCCGCCGCCGATATCGGTGGCAACGGCCGTCCGCACGCCATGCCCGCGCAAACCGTCTTCATCAAACAGCCCGCTGCCGAGGAACAGGTTTGAGGTCGGGCAGAAAACCGCCACCGACCCGGTCTCGGCCATGGCTGCACGCTCGCGGCCGCCCAGGTGCAGGCAGTGGCCAAACAGGCTTTTTTCACCCAGTAGCCCGTACATCTCGTAGACATCCAGGTAATCCCTTGCCGACTGGTAGAGGTCCAGCGTCAGGTCTATCTCGGCCTGGTTTTCCGACAAATGCGTTTGCACATAGCATTCGGGATGCTCTTCGGTCAGCGTCTGCGCCATTTCCAGCTGGGTCGGGGTCGAGGTAATGGCAAACCGCGGCGAGATGGCATAAAGCGCCCTGCCCTGGCCGTGCCAGCGCGCAATCAGCTCCTTGCTATCGTCGTAAGACGACTGCGGCGTGTCACACAGCGCATCGGGAGCGTTGCGGTCCATCATCACCTTGCCGCCGATCATGCGCAGGTTGCGGCGTTGAGCTTCGCTGAAAAAAGCCTCGGCCGATGTCTTGTGCACGGAACAATAGGCAACCGCAGTCGTCGTTCCGTTGCGCAGCAGATTGTCGAAGAAGTGCGTCGCCATGCGCTCGCAGTGCGCAGGGTCGGCAAATTTCTGCTCTTCCACAAAGGTGTAGGTATTCAGCCAGTCGAGCAGCTTGGTTCCGAAAGATCCGATCACCTGCGCCTGCGGAAAGTGCAGATGGGTGTCGATGAAACCAGGCATGATCAGATGTGGCCGGTGGTCAACAGTTTCAGCGTCCGGAAACTGTTTCCGGACCTTGTCATGACTGCCGCTTGCCGCAATCAGGCCGTTCTTGACGGCGACCGCCCCGTCTTCCTCAAACAGGTAACTGGCATGGTCATCATGTGAGCCCGGCATGTCGCGAAATGACAGCGTACGCCCGCGCAGCACGGTCGCGCTCACGACGCCTGCTCCTTGCCGGCAATTGCAGCCTTGTACCAGTCGATGATCGCCTTGCGTTCGCTGTCCTCCATGAACGAGACGTTGCCGGGCGGCATGGCGTTGCTGTGGCCGGCCTGCAGATAGATGTCACGGGCGTTGGCGGCAATCTGTTCCGGTGTTTCCAGCACCACGGCCTTCGGCGCATGCACGATACCGTCCCAGGCTGGTTCTTGAGCATGGCACATGGAACAGCGCCCCAGGACGACGTCAGTCACCTGTTCAAAGCCGGGCGCGGCGGCGAAGCGCTGCTGCATCTCGGTCATCGTCGCCTGCTCTTCGTCTGCCGCAACACCGGCAGGAAATGACGACAGCCACATGACGCCGGCAAACAGGGCCGCGGTCGCACCCCAGGTCCACCACAGCTTGCCGCCGCCCTGGTGCATGGTGTTGAAAAAATGCCGAATGGTGACACCCATCAGGAACACCAGCGCGGCAATCAGCCAGTTGTACGGCGTCGCGAACGCAAGCGGATAATGGTTCGACAGCATCAGGAAGATAACCGGCAGCGTCAGGTAGTTGTTGTGCGTCGAGCGCTGCTTGGCAATCACGCCGTACTTCGGGTCCGGCGTGCCTCCGGCCTTTAAGACCTCCACGACCTTCTTCTGGTTTGGAATGATGATTGCAAACACGTTGGCGGTCATGATGGTGGCCGTAAACGCCCCCAGGTGCAGCATGGCGGCGCGGCCCGAAAACACCTGGGTATAGCCCCACGACATGGCCACCAGAATGGCAAACAGCACAACCATCAACCCGGTGCTGCTGCGCCCCAGCGGCGACCTGCACAACCCGTCATAGGCCAGCCAGCCGAACACGATGGACGCCAGCGAGATGCCGATCGCCTGCATGCTGCTCAGTTCCAGCACGGACTGGTCAATCAGGTACAGGTCGGCGCCCACATAGTAGACGATCGCCATCAGCGCAAAGCCGGACAGCCAGGTGGCATAGCTTTCCCACTTGAACCACGTCAGGTGCTCCGGCAGGCGCTCCGGCGCCACCAGGTATTTCTGGATGTGATAGAACCCGCCGCCGTGCACCTGCCACTCTTCGCCATGTGCGCCTGCCGGCATGTCCGGCGCCTTGCGCAGCCCCAGATCCAGCGCGATGAAATAGAACGACGATCCGATCCAGGCGATGGCGGTGATCACGTGCAGCCAGCGGGCCGCAAAAGACAGCCATTCCCACAGTATCGGATAGTCGAACATGGACGGACTTCCTCCCGGTTGATCGCCATCAGAATGACAGACATTATTCTCTATGAAAACAGAGGTTATCGCCAAACACTTTCAATATTTCATTGATAATAGTAGCCTGTTTTCATGTCCTACCTGGAGAACATCAAGGTCTTCGTTCGGGTGTTTGAACTGGGCAGCCTGTCGGCCGCCGGCCGTGACCAACGGGTGTCACCGGCAGTTGCCAGCAATCGCATTCGCGAGCTGGAAAAATACCTCGGTGTGCGGCTGTTCAATCGCACCACCCGCAAGCTGACGCCCACCGAGCATGGCCGCGTGTTCTACGACGGCACCGTCAAGATTCTCGAAGCGGTCAGGGAAGCCGAGGCCGCCGTCGCCGATATCTCCGGCAATCCCAAGGGGGCCATCCACGTCACCGCGCCGCTGGGCATCGGCAAGCGCCTGATTGCCCCGTTGATACCCGAGTTTCAGAATGCCTATCCGGATGTCCAGGTCAGGCTGCGGCTGTCCGACCGTCATGTAGACATCACGACCGAGGCCATGGATGTCGCCTTCCGGCTGGGGATCATTGAAGATTCAAACCTTCGCATGCGCGGCCTGATGCAATGCAAGCGGGTGATCTGCGCCGCACCGGACTATATAGGCAAACGCGGCGCCCCGGCGCGAGCCGAAGACCTTCTCAGCGGCGATCACAACTGCCTGCTGCTCCGGTTCCCGGGTTCGAAGGAATTCTACTGGACCCTGCAGATGGCCGACGGACCGACACGCTTCGAGGTGAAGGGGCAGTTTGACTCCGACGACGGCGATGTGCTGATCGAATGGGCCCTGCAGGGCCACGGCATCATCAACCGCCCGGAGTTCGAGATCGCCGATCACCTGCGCGCGGGCCGGCTGGTGCCGCTGCTGGAGGACACGCCACCGGTCGATGCCCAACTGGCCTGCCTGTATCCGCACAAGCGCTTCCAGGACCCCAAGGTGCGCCTGTTCATCGAATTCGCCGCGCAGCGCTGCCAGGACCAGATCCGCAAGCTGCTGGGGTCAGACACCGCCGGCGAGTCAACAGACCAATGAACTTGTGAATGCTCCGGTTGACTCACTGCGAGGCGGCGATTTGAGTAATTCTCTGAAATTTTTTCCTGTAAGCCGCTGGGGACAATCCGGTGCCGCGCTTGAAAATCCGCCTGAAGGAAGCCGGATCATCATACCCGATCGCAGCGCCCACTTCGTCATTTGAAAGCTGGTCTGTCTCCAACATCTGCTTGGCCTCTTCGACCCTCAGAGCCTGAACGTACTCGATCGGGGCAAAACCTGTTGCCGCTCGAAACCGTCGAGAAAAAGTCCGGGCATTCAACCCGGATCGTGCCACCATCTTCTCAACCGGGTTAGCAGTTGCATAGTGATCCGCGATCCAGAGCTGGCAATCAGAAATAGGACCGTCACTGGATTCCATCGGACGTGTCATCACGGAATAAGGTGACTGGCCTTCAGAGTGTCCGCTGATCAGAAACACCTTGGCAGTTTCAATGGCGGTCTGATAGCCGCAATACCGGGCAATCAGGTAAATGGTGAGATCATGCCAGGCACTGACACCACCGGCCGTCACGATCCGGTCGGCTTCAGCCGCAAGACACAGTACCGATTCATTGCGAAATGTAATCTTGGGGAAGTGGCGCTGAAACATGTCCCGGTAGGCCCAGTGCGCGGTCGCCTGATGACCATTCAACAATCCGGACTCCGCCAGCAGCAATGATCCAGAACAAACTGACGTCAACAATGCGCCGGCTTCATGCATTCGCCTGAGCCATGTGATTTCCCGGGGATAGCGACCGTTGGGGACATCATAGATCGACGTGTACATGTCGCATATGACGACAGCGTCCAGCTCTGAGAGCTGATTGACTGCCATATGCGGTTCAACCGGGATGTTGCCTATGCAGTGGAATGGCTTGCCATCGGCAGACACAATGCGCACTTCCAGCATCTCATCGCCCGGCTGGCCGGTGACCATATCCGGGTACACGGCCCCTGCCGACAGCAGAAGATCGTAAAGTCCATATAACACCGAGGCGGACGTTTCAGGCGCGGCCAGCAATGCAATGAGAGGTTTTTTGTTGGACGTCATAGATTTTCCCTGTCTGAAATGGCACGGAATTGGCAGTTTTGCCATATCTGTTTGTCCAGTATGCCGCTCCATTGGCCAAATTGCCACTGATGCGGACCGTCCAGTTCGTGCAGCCTTCGATCCAACTGAGACAGGAGCTCTAGTATGGACACCTTGAATTCCAACACAGATGCGGCGCCGGACGGAATTGATGCAGAGGTCCTTCTGCCCGGTCGGGCAGGATTTGATCAGGCGCGTTCCGTATGGAATGCAATGATCGACAGGAAACCTGCAATGATCGTTCGCTGCCGCAACGCGGACGATGTGGCCGCGGCTATCAATCACGCCCGGACAAACGATTTGCCAGTTTCCATTCGCGCGGGCGGCCACAATGTTGCAGGCTATGCGGTTTGCGATGATGGCGTGATGGTAGATCTCAGCCTGATGCGCACCGTGACTGTTGACGCTGAGCGCCGGATTGCAAGTGTGGAAGGCGGTGCCCTTTGGCGTGACCTGGATGCCGCCAGCCAGGAACACGGCCTGGCGACGCCGGGCGGGCTCATCTCGGATACCGGTGTTGCCGGACTGACGCTGTCGGGTGGCATTGGCTGGCTGCGGGCCAGGCATGGCTTGTCGATTGACAATCTGGTCGCCGCCGACGTGATCACCGCAGACGGCAGATTGATCCACACAAGCGCCAGCGAAAACCCGGATCTGCTCTGGGCGCTCAAAGGAGGTGGCGGGAATTTCGGCGTTGTTGTCCGGTTCGAGTTCGCCCTTCACCCTGTCGGGCCGGAGGTCATGTTTGCCGCGCCTATATACGCCGTCGAAGATGGTCCGGAACCCATCCGCGCGTGGCGTGACTTTATGGCCCGGCATAGCGACCTCGTCGGATCGCTTTGTGAATTCTCCACCGCCGCTGGCGAGGATTTTCCGCAGCAGTGCTGGGGCAAGCGCATCTATACGCTGGCATGTGTCTACAACGGCGATGCTAGCGAAGGAGAAGCCCTACTGCAGCCGCTTCGCGAGCTTGGCCCGATGGTAACTGACTTCTCGGGCAGGATGAGTTACTGCGAAGTCCAGCAACTCTTCGACACCCTGATGCCCGCCGGCGAATACCGGTGTTACTGGAAGGCACGCTACCTGACGGATTTGTCAGACGACATGATCGATCTGGCGTTGAAGAATGCACTTGCGGCGCCATCGGACAATTCGATTTCATCCTTGTGGAACTTTGGCGGCGCCACCGCACAAGTGGCATCCGATGCAACCGCTTTTGGAGATCGTGCCATGGGATGGATGTATTCTCTGGACGGTGTCTGGTCAGATGCCAAAGACGATGCGGCCAACATGGCGTGGTCCCGGGAAGGATGGGAAAGTGCCGAGCCTTTTGGCCATCACGGGCGAACCTATCTGAATTTCCCGGGCCACGGCGAGGATGGCAATGCATTGACACGCGACGCCTTCGGCGAAAACTACCAGCGCCTGGTCGAAATCAAGACCAAGTACGATCCGCTGAACAGGTTCCGGTTCAACCAGAATATTCCGCCGGAGGGCTGACATGGCAGCACAAACTCCCATATCACCCGCAGGCTCCGGAGAGATTTTCCTGACCGAAGGCGGCTCCGAAACCGAAATCATGTACCGCCATGGCTATGAACTACCGGAGTTTGCCATGTTCCCGCTGCTTGAAAACCCGCGCGCCGTTTCGGCGATGCGCGGGATATTTTCACAACAGCTGGATGTGGCAGCAGAGTACGGAATGTCTTTCCTGCTATCCGGACTTGACTACCGTGCCAGTCCCGACTGGGGCGCAAAGCTGGGCTATTCCCCATCAGCCCTGGCGGACGCAAACCTGGCATCAATCGAGTTTCTGCGCGACATTGCGAAAAAATACAAAGACCAGATTCCAAACCTCCTGATCGGCGGTATCCTGGGCCCGCGCGGAGACGCCTACAGCCTCAATCGCGAGATCACGGCCGATAGTGCGGAAGACTACCATGCCGTTCAGCTGGCAACCCTGAAGGCTGCGAACGTGGATTTTGCCTGCGCCATGACGTTCAACACCGTTGCTGAATCGGTCGGCGCTGCACGTGCTGCCGCCAGAATCGGCGTGTCGTTGTCGGTATCCCTGACGCTCGACAGCACATGCAAGCTGAAGTCAGGGCCAAGCCTGCCGGACGCGATCATCGAAATCGACGCCCAGGCCGGTGACAGCGCGCCGGACTTCTATCTCCTGAACTGTTCCCATCCGCTCGAGTATGAGCCCGCGCTTGAGAAAGGCGACTGGATCAGTCGTTTGCGCGGCGTCCGTCCCAATGCGTCAAAAATGGAGAAGATTGCGCTGTGCAAACTCGGGCACATCGAAGACGGAGACCCTGCTGAACTTGGATCGCAAATACGAAGCCTTTCCAACCGCTACCCGCACATGGACATCTTTGGCGGATGCTGTGGCACCGGACACAACCATCTGCGCGAGATCGCCAGGGCACTCAAATCAAATGGGCAGGCTTTCTCCTGAACAGGTTCCGCTCATACTCGGTCATTGGGTTTGCCGCGCAGCGCTGCCGGGACCAGATCCGCTCAAGAATCACAGTGGAGCATGCTAGACAATCCAGTCACCACTATCGAGTTCAGCGAGACTGACGCCTTGGAGCGTGACAGAGTTTGTCAACCCATAGCCAATGACGGCATTGCCGCCGCTTTCTGAAATATGGAGCTGGAAGGTACCGTCCAGGCCGGTTACCAAGCTGAAGTCCAGCACATCCACGCCGACTTCAAAGTCGGCAACAGTGTCATAGCCCCAGCCATCATCAAAGATGAAGGTATCACTGCCGGCCTCACCAATCAGAAGGTCGCCACCCGAGTTGCCGGCAATAATGTCATCCCCGAATCCACCGCGCAGGATGTCGTTGCCACCACGGCCGAACAACCAGTCATTGCCGCCATTGCCGTCAATTTCATTACGGCCGGCATCGCCACTGAGAACGTCGCCATAAATTGATCCGGACAAGTTTTCGATATCACGCAGGGTATCGATGCCGGCACCGAACGTGTTCTGGCCTTCCATGTTCAGGTCGACCACCACCGCCTGCTGATAGACAGCCCAGTCCGACCCTGAACCGCCTTCCAGCACGTCATTGCCAAGCCCGCCCGACAGTATATCGTTTCCGGCACCCCCAAAGATGACATCATCACCGCCCAGACCGGACAGGGCATCATTGCCATCGAGACCATCGAGGCGATTGCCGGCGTCATCACCCGTCAGAATGTCACCGTGCAGCGATCCCGAGAGATTCTCGATCCCAAACAGGTTGTCCATGCCATCCGACAGAGTGTCTTGGAAACCGCTGATGCCGAGATTGACCCGCACGCTACCGGTTGCAAA
Organism: Pseudomonadota bacterium; assembly: GCA_039194725.1. GTDB lineage: Bacteria > Pseudomonadota > Alphaproteobacteria > Rhizobiales > Aestuariivirgaceae > Anderseniella. Next base: position 2,711 of record JBCCVY010000014.1, on the reverse strand, counting down.
CAGGTAGGACGCAGTATCATCGCCATCACCGCCAATGATCACGTCATCGCCCAGACCACCGGCGATGAAGTCGTTTCCCTCTTCACCCCAGATGAGATCGTCGCCGTCACGTCCAAACAGGTTGTCATTGCCGAAATTGCCATACATCCGGTTGTCAACGGCATTGCCGAACAGCCAGTCGTCATGCTGGCTGCCCTCAATGCTCTCGATGCTGGAAAGCGTGTCGAGACCTGCGCCGACGGTATCCTGTTGGCCTGTGATGGCCAGATCGACACGCACGCCGGCAAATTCATTGCTATAGTCCGCCATATCGGTGCCGGCGCCGCCGGCGAGGATGTCGTTGCCTGCGCCGCCGTTCAGGGTGTCGTCACCATCTTCACCCAGCAGGACGTCATCTCCGGCCAAGCCCGCTAGGCTATCGCGGCCTTTGCCGCCTGCGAGCAGGTTTGCCGTACCATTGCCGCGGATGGTGTCGTCGCCGCTGCCACCACTGACGTTCTCGATATCGGTGAGGGTGTCCTGATCGGTGCCATTCACATAGGCTGTGCCAAACACAAGCGAGACAGAAACACCTGTTGAGGTGTAACCGTAATCCGCAGTGTCCACGTCCTGACCTCCATTGAGGAGGTCATTGCCGTTGCCACCTTCAAGTGTGTCGTTTCCGGCACCACCATAAAGGTCATCTATACCATCGCCGCCGATAAGTGTGTCATTGCCCTGCTGGCCGTACAGGTAATCACGTCCGCCGCGGCCATCGAGCTTGTCCCTGCCTTGGCCACCCATCAGCGTGTTGAATGTGCTGGAGCCGTGGATGGTGTCATTGCCTGATCCGCCAATCACTGCCTCGATGTTGTACAAACCTTCATAGTTTCCATTGCCGCCCAGCGCCCAGCCCCAGGTCTGGTCTTCCGAAAGGTCCTCGAGCACGGCAGCGAGGTCGATTTCGAGATTGCCGGTGGCGTAGTCATAGTTCGCGGTGTCGTAGCCAGCCCCGCCATTGAGCGTGTCGTTGCCAGCGCCGCCGGTCAGCATGTCATCGCCGTCTTCACCATGAAGTGAATCATCGCCGTCGCCACCGATCAGCTCGTCGTTCTCAGTGCCGCCGTAGAGCCGGTCGTCGCCTTCGCCCCCGTCGAGCAGGTCGTTGCCGCGACCACCGAAGAGTCTGTCGTTGCCGGCTTCGCCGTAGAGGTCGTCGAAGTGCCAGCCGCCGTCGAGCAGATCGTTGCCGTTGCCGCCGTAAAGCTCATCCTCGCCCTGGTTGCCAACCAGTTCATCATCCCCGTCTGCGCCGATGAGGATGTCGCTGCCCTGATTGCCTTTGAGATAGTTGTCAACTTCATTGCCGATCAGGATGTCGTTGCCCGCGCCACCAATTGCCGCTTCGATCCAGGCATTGTGACCGTCCTTCACCTCATCGGGGATGTAGGTGATGGAGATGTTGTGGGTCATGCCGTGGGTGGACGAAAACGCACCGGGATTCAAGTCCAGGTAGACGCCACTATTGTCACCGGCGAGATTGAGCGTGTCATAGCCGCCACCGTCCCAGATTGAAATCACCGGCGCCGTGTTGACGTTGAAATTGTAAGCGTCGATCTTGTCCGTGCTGTATGGCTCGTAGGCTGTTGACTTGTAGCCAAAGACCGTGTCGTCGGAAAACGAGTCCCAGTTGACGCCATATTTCTGCTGGATGACGTACATGTCATGCGTGCGCAGGGTTGCGAATTCGGAATCGCCGAAGTCGCTATAGTCCACACCATATTCTCCGCCTGTCCGCTCCTCCTGAAAGTAGGACATGACGGTGTACATCTGGGTATCCTGGATGTACTCGGCGTCATCATGGTATGTCGGCGGAACCTCGTCACTGGCGTCATAGGGACCAGGATGCGAGAGCCCGAGCGCGTGGCCAATCTCGTGGATCAGAATTTTTTGGGTAAAACCACCTGCTTCAGTGTCTTCCCACTGCCATGGAGCAGTCCCCAATCTGACATAGGTACCCCAACTCTCGTCTGGGCCATTGGACTGACCGCCCGCGGCTACTCCCATCAGGGAAAAGTCCACGCCGTAGAATACAATATCTGCGTCCTGATCCGGATCAACCTGGAGAAAGCGGACATTGGTTACTTCACCCCACCTGGCCAGGGCCTCGCCCGTCGCATCCACCTGATCAGCCGTGAAACTCTCAAAGTTGTAGAGCGTGTCGCCCCACAGGTTCTGGTATCTGAGCTCGTCCTGCTGCCAGCCACGCAAGTCTTTCACCTGAGAGGCAAACTTGTAGGTCAAAATGGTGACTTCCGTGTTTGTCCAACTGTCCCAGACCTGTCCACCCCACTGTCGCCAGTCCATCTGATCCATAAGGTCTTCAAGATTGTCGCCATCGATCGAAACCGTTGGTCCACCGGGGGCCTCCCATCCCGGTTCGAACCCGTCCGCCTTGGCAGGTTGCGACCCATCGACCTCATACGTGATGAAGAAACTGTTGTTCGCCAACTGGCTCTGGCGTCCTTCAAATTCCATCTGTCCAGGATTTCCAACCGCGGCAGCTTCACCCGGATTCACGGTTAGAGCTCGTTCCGGGACCAGTGTCGTGCTGTTGTTCCACACGGACGACCGTTCAGCATGTGTGACTTCATCATCCTGCGGCGCGGGCTTTGTGACTGAAGCGGGATGCTGTCCGGTTGGTTGGTCGGCGCCGGACTTCAGTTCTGTTG
>JBCCVY010000013.1:0-21331 GCA_039194725.1 Pseudomonadota bacterium | reverse complement strand
CGGGCATTGCCTTTGCGGTGGCACACCCCACAAGAGCCGGAAAACGGCTGTTTTCATCGGTCCGCAAGGCGCCGCTGCATTAACCAACTGTCAACCATGTTGCGGTTTTCAGCACTAATCCGTTAGCCCTGTTTGCCTCCGCCGAACAAGATCGAATGGGCGGCGTCATCGGTCTTGAGATCTTCCGGGCGGCCACGAAACTCCGCGCCCAGGGCCATCCCGGCCTTGACAGCCGCACGGCCCATGATTGACTCGAACCAGCGTTTCAGGTTTGGGAAGTCGTCGAGATTCTGGCCTTGGCGCTTGTGCGGCTTGATCCAGCCGATGCACGCCATGTCGGCGACGGAATAGTCACCGGCAAGATACTCCGTCCTGGCCAGCTGCTTGTTCATGACGCCGTAAAGCCTGGCCACCTCATTGGTGTAGCGCGACGTCGCATAGGCGACCTCCTCGCGGGCATAAAACCGGAAATGATGCGCCTGCCCGCACATCGGGCCCAGGTTGGCCATCTGCCAGTAAAGCCACTGTTCAACCGCCACCCGCTGGCGCGGCTCGACCGGATAGAACCGGCCCGTCTTGTTTCCCAGGTACTGCAGTATCGCACCGGACTCGAACACCGAGATCGGCTTGCCATCCGGTCCGTCCGGATCCACAATCGCCGGCATGCGGTTGTTCGGCGCAATCTCCAGGAAGTCCGGCTCAAACTGATCGCCTTTCAGGATGTTCACATACCTGACTTGGAAAGGCAGCGCGCATTCTTCCAGCATGATGGAGATTTTCCAGCCGTTCGGCGTCGGCCAGTAGTAAAGCTCGATTTCCGATTTTGTCACTTCCATCATGCCTTTCATGGCTGTGCGCGCCGCTTCATCGCGGCACCAATATGCTGGCCGCAACCGGCAGGTGATCCGATCCCGCAAATCGCCCAACGATAGCGGGCTCTGCAAGCGTCAACCCATCGCTTAAGAATATGTGGTCAATGGCAAATTGTGGCAGATTGGGGCCAGTGGCCGGCCAGGTGGGAAGCATCGTTACGCGGGTCAAGCCGGTACGTGACTGAAACAACTCAAGCACGGCAGAATGAGGTGTGGCATTGAAATCGCCCACCACGACACTGGCGCCTTTCAAACCCTGCACCAGTTTGGCCATGGTCCGAATCTCATCTACCTGGCTTCTGGTGTCGGGCGGTCGGCTGAGATGAGTTCCAATGATATTGATGTTTTGCCATTCCGCCCCCAGCGTACCGCGAACGTAGCTCAACCCGTCGCGCGAATGCTGTCTCCGGGACGACGCGAACGGATACTTCGAATACATCATCAGGCTTTTCGACTGATGTCCTTTTTCCGGCAGCCTGTACGGGAAGCGCCTGTCAAGCATGGCAAGCAGATTGTGGCTGCGTCTGCGTACTTCAGTCAGAAACAGAATATCCGGATCAAGCCGGCTGACCTCTGCAGCGACCTCTCCAAGCTGCCGGTTCCTGCCCCAGATGTTGAAATGCATGACATTCAGAACACGGGTGCCAGCCGGGACACCCTTCTCGACGTGCAATTCATCCGCGCTCAACCTGCTCCAACTTCCTATGGCAATCATGCCTGCCGCAATCACGGCAAGTGCAACCGGAACCCTGAACGGTTTGCCAGCAAAATACGCGACGACCAAAGCAAACATCGCCAGGCTCAAATGCAACGTGAGATGTCTGAACGTATCAAGCTCAATCCAGAACCGGCTCAGGTGACCTGCCAGCAGGCAGGCACCTGCTGCTACGATGCCGCCCAGGCAAAGGACCCTTTCCGCATCCATCCTGCTCAAGACAAATGCCGCATCATGACCATTGCCTCAGCGGCAGCCGGATCACCGCCGCCCTCTAGGTCAGGCAGCACATGCAGCCTGGACAGGCAAACTGCATCCTGTGACTGGGGCGTCGCGCGTGCATGACCGACGATCACGCCTACCGGGTAATCCGCCACCTGAAAAAGACCATCACGATGGCCCAGCTGTCGGCCTAGATTATCCAAAGAATGCCAGCGCGAAGTAATGTCATCAACCGCCTCGACCCCCATGGTCGCGCCATAGGTGGCATGCCATGTGTCACGCAGCAGTCGCCTGACCGCGGCGAGGTCGTCGGCGCATGCCTGACGAGCCTTCACCAAGACCTACTCCATACCCAGCTTTGACCTGAGCAGTTCATTGACCGCCTGCGGGTTGGCCTTGCCGCCGGTCGCCTTCATGACCTGGCCGACAAACCAGCCGACCATGGCCGGCTTCTCCGCAACCGCTGCCACCTTGTCAGGATTGGCCGCAATCACTTCATCCACAGCAGCCTCAATGGCGCCGGTGTCGGTGACCTGCTTCAGGCCCCGGTCTTCCACCACCTGCTTGGGATCAACCCCGGCTTCGGTCCAGGTGATTTCAAACACGTCCTTGGCGATCTTGCCGGAGATGGTCTTGTCGCTGATCATGTCAATGATCGCGCCCAGTTGGCTGGCGGAAATCGGGCTGTCCTCGATGTCCGTGCCTTCCTTGTTCAGGCGGCCGAACAGTTCGTTGATCACCCAGTTGGCGGCCAGCTTGCCATCCCTGCCCGCGGCCACCTCTTCAAAGTAACCGGCCGATGCCGGTTCCATAATCAGCACTTCGGCATCATAAGGTGTCAGGCCGAAATCATTGATCAGCCGGGCCTTCTTCTCATCCGGCAGTTCCGGCAGCGACGCCTTGATGTCCGCAATCCAGCTCGCGTCCACCTCCAGCGGCAACAGGTCCGGGTCGGGGAAATACCGGTAGTCGTGGGCTTCCTCTTTGGAGCGCATGGACCGTGTCTCGCCCTTGCGCGGGTCAAACAGCCGGGTCTGCTGGTCGATGCTGCCACCGTCTTCGAGAATGTCGATCTGGCGGCGCGCCTCATATTCGATGGCCTGCCCCATGAAACGCATCGAGTTGACGTTCTTGATCTCGCAACGCGTGCCGGCCTCGCCGCCGGGTTTGCGCACCGACACGTTTACGTCGGCGCGCAATGAGCCTTCTTCCATGTTGCCGTCACAGGTGCCTAGATAGCGCATGATGGTGCGCAACTTGGACACGTAGGCCTTGGCCTCGCCGGCAGAGCGCATGTCAGGCTTTGACACGATTTCCATCAGCGCCACACCGGACCGGTTCAGATCCACCATCGACATGGTCGGATGCTGGTCGTGAATCGATTTGCCGGCATCCTGTTCCAGGTGCAGGCGCTCGATTCCGACTTCCACCTGGGTGTCCTCGTCCATGTCGAGCACCACTCGGCCCTCGCCGACGATCGGCTGCTTGAACTGGGAGATCTGGTAGCCCTGCGGCAGGTCGGGGTAGAAATAGTTCTTCCGGTCGAACACCGAGTACTCATTGATCTCAGCTTTCAGCCCAAGCCCGGTTCGCACCGCCTGTTCGACGCAATATTTGTTGATCACCGGCAGCATGCCAGGCATGGCCGCATCGACCAGCGACACATGATCGTTGGGTTCCCCGCCATACTCGGCAGATGCGCCGGAAAACAGTTTGGATTTGGAGCTCACCTGGGCATGGACTTCCAGTCCGATAATGATTTCCCAGGGGCCGGTTCCCCCTTCAATCCAGTCCGATTTGTCAGCGACACGCGCAAATAAGGTCATCTATGAACAGTCCTGAAGAAACGATATGAGTTTTGATGTGACTTCGTAGCGCGCGGTGCGCGTTGCAGCAAGGCCCAAACCTGCCTACAAACCCGGCACAAATGCATACTATGATGGTTTGACCCCATGTCCGAAAATTTTCCATTCAACGCAACCCTGCTGGGAACCGGCTGCCCGGTTGTCAGCCCCAGACGCTACGGAGCGGGCACGTTGGTCGAATGTGCAGGCAAGTGCTTCCTGGTGGATATCGGGTCCGGCGTTACTCAACGGCTGGTCGAGGCGGGCAAAAGCGGCGCTGACATAGATGCCGTGCTGCTCACCCACCTGCATTCCGATCACCTGGTTGACCTGTACCAGTTCATAATTTCCTCCTGGCATCAGAACCGCGACCGGCCGCAGGTGATTTACGGCCCGCCCGGCACACAGGGTTTCGTCGATGCCCAGATGCAGGCCTGGAAGGCCGAGCGGACCTTGCGCATCGAGTTTGAAAAACGCAGTTCCACGGCCGCGTTTGATATCGAGGTGATTGAATTTGAAGACAGCTGCGCAGTCATCTCAGACGGCCATTCGACAATACGCGCGGTGCGTGTCGAACATCCGCCGGTCGACCCAGCCTTCGGATACAGCTTTGAAGCACACGGAAGAAAGCTGGTGCTGTCAGGCGATACCAGACCCTGCGACAACCTCATCGAGGCCGCCCGCAACGCAGACCTTATGCTTCACGAAGTGTTCGCCCATGCACACGATGTTCAGTCACAGGTCGCCGGGACCCGGACCGCAGATACAATGGCAGCCGTGGCGAGCTATCACACAACCGCGGATGAAGTCGGCCGGATTGCGCGCGATGCCGACGTCAGGAGCCTCGCGCTGACCCACATAGTGCCGCCCGACGCCGATGAACGACAGTTAATTGCAGCCGTACGCCGCACCTACTCAGGCCCGGTCATTGTCGGAGAGGACCTTATGTCATTCGACCTCATGACGGGTCAGGTCAGCTGGCAACAGGTTCACTTTTCCATCTGAGCTGAAATAGGCGTGGATAACGTCAAACCAGCAGCGCCAAACTGGCGTAGATTGTCAGTAGCTTTCTTCGCGCACCGTTGCGCATGTTCTCTTTTTGATCTAGTCATCCATCATGGCCGAAACCAAACGCATCATATCTGTTCAGGGCGCGCGCGAGCACAACCTCAAGAACATCTCCATTGAACTGCCGCGCGACAATCTGATCGTGTTCACCGGTCTGTCCGGCTCCGGCAAGTCGTCGCTGGCATTTGACACCATCTATGCCGAAGGTCAGCGCCGCTATGTCGAAAGCCTGTCGGCCTATGCCAGGCAGTTTCTGGAAATGATGCAGAAACCGGATGTCGACCAGATCGACGGCTTGTCGCCCGCCATTTCAATTGAGCAGAAGACAACGAGCCGCAATCCGCGCTCCACCGTCGGCACCGTCACTGAGATTTACGATTACATGCGGTTGCTGTTCGCCCGCATCGGCATCGCCTATTCACCCGCCACCGGCCTGCCGATCCAGAGCCAGACGGTGACCCAGATGGTCGACCGGGTCATGGAGATTGAAGAAGGCGCCAGGCTCTACCTGCTGGCGCCGATCATTCGCGGACGCAAGGGCGAATACCGCAAGGAATTCGCTGAACTGATGAAAAAGGGCTTCCAGCGTGTGAAAGTGGACGGCCAGTTCCACGAGATTGCCGACGTTCCCGCCCTGGACAAGAAGTACAAGCACGACATTGATGTGGTCGTGGACCGGCTGGTGGTGCGCGATGACATTGCCACCCGGCTTGCGGACAGTTTTGAAACCGCCCTGAAGCTTACCGACGGGCTGGCTGTGGTGGAATTTGCCGACAAGCCCCTGCCTGATGCCGAAACCTCGGCCAACAGTGCCAACAAGTCGCTCAATGAAACCCATGAGCGCATCATGTTTTCGGAGAAGTTTGCCTGTCCGGTCTCCGGCTTCACAATCGAAGAGGTGGAACCGCGGCTGTTTTCATTCAACAATCCGTTTGGCGCCTGCCCGAAGTGCGACGGATTGGGCACGGAGCTTCGCTTCGAGGCCGATCTGGTCGTGCCGGACAAGACGCTGTCCATGCGCCAGGGCTGCATCGTGCCATGGGCCAAGACCGGATCGACGTCGCCATACTACACCCAGACCCTGCAGGCCCTGTGCAAGCACTACAAGGCGTCCATGTCGACGCCGTGGGAAGACCTCGACGATGATATCAGGGATGCCGTGCTGTTCGGCACCGGCGACGAGGAGATCACTTTCGTCTATGATGACGGGCTCAGATCCTACAAGACCAAAAAGCCGTTTGAAGGCGTGATCGGCAATATCGAACGGCGCTGGCGTGAAACCGATTCAAGCTGGGTGCGCGAGGAACTGGCCCAGTTCCAGTCGGATTATCCCTGCCAGGCCTGTGAAGGCTACCGGCTCAAACCGCAGGCTCTGGCCGTGCGAATCAACGGGCTGCACGTGGCGCAGGTTTCGCAGATGTCGATCCGGGCCGCAAACGACTGGTTCAACGAGCTGCCCGCCAAGCTGACTGCAAAGGAAATGGAAATTGCCGCGCGCGTCCTCAAGGAAATCCGCGAGCGGTTGAAATTCCTGGTCGATGTCGGCCTGGACTATCTCACCTTGTCGCGCAAATCCGGGACCCTGTCCGGCGGTGAAAGCCAGCGTATCCGCCTGGCATCGCAAATCGGCTCAGGCCTGACCGGCGTGCTGTATGTGCTCGATGAGCCATCCATCGGCCTGCACCAGCGCGACAATGCCCGCCTGCTGGAAACACTGGTGCACCTGCGTGACATCGGCAATACGGTGATTGTCGTCGAGCATGATGAGGACGCCATACGCTCGGCTGACTATGTTGTCGATATCGGTCCCGGCGCCGGCATCCATGGTGGAACCATCGTCGCCGAAGGCAGTGCGGAAGAAGTGATGGCCAACCCGGCATCGCTCACAGGCAAGTACCTGACCGGCATGATGCAGGTGCCGATACCGGCGAAACGCCGGAAGCTCGACAAGAAGCGCCTGATCAAGATCACCGGTGCGCGCGCCAACAACCTGAAGAACCTCTCGGCCGAACTGCCGCTGGGCCTGTTCACCTGCGTGACCGGCGTATCCGGCGGCGGCAAATCGACCCTGCTGATCGACACCGTGTACAAATCCGCGGCCCGGAAACTGATGAAGTCCCGCCAGATGCCGGCGGAGCATGACCGCATCGAAGGCCTGGAACTGCTCGACAAGATCATCGACATCGACCAGTCTCCCATCGGCCGCACGCCGCGCTCCAACCCGGCCACCTACACAGGCGCTTTCACCCCGATCCGCGAATGGTTCGCCGGCCTGCCGGAGTCAAAGGCCCGCGGCTACGGTCCAGGCAGGTTTTCGTTCAACGTCAAGGGCGGCCGTTGTGAAAACTGCCAGGGTGACGGCGTCATCAAGATCGAAATGCACTTCCTGCCGGACGTCTATGTGACCTGCGATGCCTGCCAGGGCAAGCGCTACAACCGCGAGACGCTGGACATCACCTTCAAGGACAAGTCAATTGCCGACATTCTGGACATGACCGTTGCCGAAGGTGCCGATTTCTTCCGCGCCGTTCCAGCCGTGCGCGACAAGCTCGTGACGCTGGAGCGTGTCGGGCTCGGCTATATCAAGGTGGGCCAGCAGGCCACCACGCTGTCCGGCGGTGAGGCGCAGCGGGTCAAACTGGCCAAGGAACTGTCCAAGCGCGCGACAGGACGCACCTTGTACCTGCTCGATGAACCAACCACCGGGCTGCACTTCCACGACGTTGCGAAACTGCTTGAAGTGCTGCACGAACTGGTCGAGCACGGCAATACGGTGGTGGTCATCGAACACAATCTTGAAGTGATCAAGACCGCAGACTGGATCATTGATCTTGGACCGGAAGGCGGCGATGGTGGCGGTGAAATCGTGGCCGCCGGCACGCCGGAAGCCGTGGTCGGTGTCGAGCGGTCCTACACCGGCCAGTATCTGGCGCCGGTGCTGTCGCGGGGCAAGCAAGCCGCAGCCGAATAGATCGCCATGATTGCAGATCATGCCTGGGACTGTTAACTTACCGCAAAACAGCCCTGAAACAGCATCTGCAATCAGTTATTCTCATGGCCATTGCACTTCGCAAAAACCTCCCGCCAACCAATGCACTCGTGGTGTTCGAGGCTGCCGGCCGGCACATGAACTTCACCCGCGCGGCCAGGGAACTTGATGTCACTCAGTCTGCCGTCAGCAGGCAGATTCAGTTGCTGGAGGATTTTCTGGGCGTTGCCGTGTTTCAGCGTCAGTCCCGCGGCCTGTCACTGACCCGCGAGGGCGAACGCCTGCACCGCGCCGTGGGCATGGGGCTCGAACATATCGCCAATGTGTCGTCCGACCTGCGCCGCCAGCCGGGGCCCGGAGAACTGACGGTTGCCACGTCGGTTGCGTTTGCGTCCTACTGGCTTATGGCGCGCATTGCCAAGTTTCGCGGCTCACACCCTGAAATCGACATACGCCTGGTTGCATCGTCACCTGTCTATGACCTGGCCAGCGAGGGCATCGATATCGCCGTGCGCTATGGTGCCGGAGAATGGCCCTCGGCAGATGCGGTGCGGCTGTTCGACAATGAAATCTGGCCGGTGTGCTCACCGCGCTACATGGAGAAGTCCTCCCCGATCAACTCAGAATCAGACCTGCTGCGCCATTCGCTGCTGCATCTCAACAAGTTTGATCGCAACTGGGTCACCTGGGACAGTTTCCTGGCATCTCTGGGCGTTGAGGGCGAACAGTCGGGGCGCGGCTACACGTTCGACAACTACATGGTGCTGATCCAGTCGGCCCTACGCGGTGAGGGCATCGCGCTGTGCGGCAGGCGGCTGGCAGAGGACTTCATTGAACAGGGCGACCTCGTCCGCCCGATCGATGCCGTTCAGGAATCGGATCGGGGGTTTTGGCTGCTCAGACCCAAGGAGGGTCAGTTGTCGCCCCAGGCAAGGCAGTTTTATGAATGGTTACTTGATGAAGCCAGGCAACCTGTCTGATCATCCAGGCATCAAGTAATCAGGCTGATCGTCAATGCCCCGCAAGCACATCATCTTTGTTCATGGCCGGTCCATCAAACCGTCCGCATCGCGAAAGAAAAAGCTGATCAACGATGCGTTGATGCATGGCCTCGACCGGGTGTCGCGCGACGCAGCCGACGCCATTCGCTCAGGTACGGTGAAATGCTCGTTCGCCTACTATGGCGACATCAACAATGCCATCATGGCAACCCATGACCCCGACATCGCCGCACGGCTGACGGCGCGCAACAACAAGGCATATGGCTATGAGCCCTGCCTGCCCCATGAACCCTACGCAGAAAGCCTCAGGCAGATGCTGGACATCGGCACGTTCGATGAAACCGCCTACAATCAGGTTATCAGCCAGTACAAGGACCTGCGTTACCTCAACAATGCTGCACGCGCTTTCAGCACTTTGCTGTCAGTACTGACCCGCAGCCGTGCCAACGAGATCATCTTGCAGCGCAGCTCGGCCGACATGGGGGCCTATCTGATGAGCCGCAAAACCGGGTCTGAAGTACGCGAACGCCTGCAGAGACCGTTACGCCGGGCCATAAACGCCCGCGACGAAATCTGTATCGTCAGCCATTCCATGGGGTGCGTGGTGGCCTACGACGTGTTGTGGAAGTTCTCGCAGATGAGCGAGTATGAAAAGCTACAGCGCAAGAACCCCAATATCTCCAAATGGCTCACCCTCGGCTGCCCCCTGGGCGAGGCAGGCGTTCGGGCCAACCTGTATGATGCCCGCGAACATGCAGGCGGGCGTTTCCCCAAAGCCATGGTCAGGGACTGGGTCAACATTGCCGCTTATGACGACTTTATCGCCCATGACCCCAACATGGCCGACGACTTCGCCGAGATGCTGGAGTATGGCTACGTGGATTCGATCACCGACAAGCGCATGTACAATTGCTGGGTGCACTACAACACCAGCAATCCACACAAGCTGTACGGCTACCTGGCCAACCAGATTGTGGCCAGGGAGATAGCCGACTGGGTCAACAGGTAATCTTGCCGAGCGCTGCAATAGGCTCTAATCAGTCAGGCCATGACAACAAATGCTATCCATATCATCGGCGGCGGCATGGCCGGCTCAGAAGCCGCCTGGCAGGCAGCCCAGGCCGGCGCCAACGTCATTCTGCACGAGATGCGCCCGGTTCGCGAAACCGATGCGCACCAGACCGACGGTCTGGCGGAACTGGTGTGTTCCAACTCGTTTCGCTCAGACGATGACCAGCACAATGCGGTTGGCCTGCTGCACTGGGAAATGCGCCAGGCCAATTCGCTGATCATGGCCATGGGAGACAGGCACAAGCTGCCGGCAGGCGGCGCACTGGCGGTTGACCGCGATGCCTTCTCTGCCGATGTCACCGCAGCCCTTGAGGGCCATCCCAACATCGAAATCGAACGCGCCGAAGTTGCCGGCCTGCCGCCGGCCAATTGGGCTCAGGCCATTGTCGCCACCGGCCCCCTCACCTCGCAAGCGCTGGCTGAGGACATTCGCACAACCACAGGCGATGACGGCCTGGCGTTCTTCGATGCCATCGCCCCGATTGTGTATCGTGACACAATCGATTTCGATCAGGCCTGGTTTCAGTCGCGTTATGACAAGGCGGGCCCTGGCGGCACCGGAGCTGACTACATCAACTGCCCGCTCAACCGCGAGCAGTACCAGGAGTTCATTGCCGCCCTGATTGACGGCGACAAGGCCGACTTCAAGCAATGGGAGGAAAACACCCCCTACTTCGACGGCTGCCTGCCGATCGAGGTGATGGCCGAGCGCGGGCCGGAAACCCTGCGCCACGGACCGATGAAGCCGATGGGCCTGACCAACAGGCACAAGCCGGATGAGAAACCCTACGCGGTCGTGCAGCTGCGCCAGGACAATGCGCTTGGCACTCTGTACAACATGGTCGGTTTTCAGACCAAGCTGAAGCACGGCGACCAGGTGCGGGTTTTCCGAGCCATCCCCGGCCTGCAACGGGCTGAGTTTGCCAGGCTCGGCGGCCTGCACCGCAACACGTTCATCAACTCACCGAAACTGCTGGATGCGACTTTGCAGCTCAAGGGTCGTCCCGGCCTGCGCTTCGCCGGCCAGATCACCGGCGTGGAAGGGTATGTGGAAAGTGCCGCCATGGGGCTGATGGCGGGCCGGATGGCGGCCGCGGAACTGGCCGGACGAGCATTGCCAGCGCCGCCGCCGACCACTGCGCATGGCTCGCTGATCTCGCACATTTCAGGCGGCCATCTCAGCGATGACGGCGGCGACATGACCAGCAAGGCACGCTCGTTCCAGCCGATGAATGTCAACTTCGGCCTGTTTCCGGAAGTTGAGGTGCCGCGTAACGAAAACGGCAAGCGGCCGCGCGGCAAGGCAAAAAAGCCGGCCCGGCAACTGGCATACACCACGCGTGCCAAGGCTGATTTTGCCGGCTGGCTTTCAGCCCATGCCGGACGCGCAGCCGCAGAGTAGCGGTTTTCAGATTGCCTCGCTGCGCACCGCATTCAGCAGCCGCAACTGCCGCATCCATTGCGGTGAGGTGACGACTTTTTTCATCAGCGACGCGCGTGAGCGTTCCAGCTTCTTAAGGTAACTGGGCACCAGCGCGACCGGCAGATAGGCCTTGACCGCCGCATCAGGCACCAGATGCCATTTCTTGCGCGCCTCTTCCAGCCGCTTGTTGGCATGCCGGCACAGTTGCAGCAACACCAGTTCAAGTCCGGCACCACCCTTGTTGGACAATACGTGGGCCTGGGTCAGGTCATGCTTTGCGAGCATGTCGGCCGGCAGCATGCATTGCCCGCGCGCCCGGTGTATCGGCAGCGAACGCAGCAGCCCGGTCAACCCCATCGCCACGCCGGCAAGGCCGGACACCTCGGCGCATTCAAGACCATCGTCTCCGGCCATGATCAGCGCACTCATCTGCAATATGGCGGAGGATGTCTCTCCCAGATATCCTTCCAGCGTATTGAGGTCCGGCATCGGGTCGTCAAACAGATCGAACCGGCGCGCCTCCAGCATCGCCTGAAACGAATGCCGGGGCAGGTCGCCGGCCTCGATTGCCCGTGCCAGCGCCTGCGCCAGAGGCGTCTCAACGGTCTCACCCACATAAATCGCATCAATCACCTGGCTCCACCACGCCAGCCTCACCTCGCCGGCAGCCGGATCGGATACGCGTTCGCGTATCTGTGCAAGCTCGGAGTTGAAGGCAAACAGGCCGGCCAGGGCACCGCGTGAGTGCTCCGGCATCAGCAGCAGGCACAGATACCGGTCACGGTCTGACTCGCGCAGATCGTCAAGCAGCTGTTCCATCAACTCTGGCGGAAACGTGCTCATGACCCGCTCCGATGGTTCTCAACTGCGATCAGCGCACAGGCCACATCGCGGCCCTCTTGCAACAACACATTATAGGTTCTGACAGCAGCCCCGGTGGCCATCGGCTCAAGCCCGATACCTGCCTCGACAAAGGCCCGGCGGATCTCGCCCGACGGAAACACCTGGCTGTCACCGGTGCCAAGCAGGACAAACCCAATACCCTCCGGCTTGCTTAGAACCTGTTCAAAATCAGTCAGTTGCAACTGATCCGCATCTGTCGGAGGCCAACCGTAGACACCGCCAGGCAGGCATAGCAGAGAGCCTTTATGCGACAAATCGCGAAACCTGAAGCCGCCATTGCCATAGGCGTCAATCTCCACGCGCTCCGGCAGATACGGCGCAGTGCTCATCAGGGCTGTGCGATCTCTGCCTGCTGGTTGTCGCCAGGCCCCGGTGTCGGCGCCCGATCAACATAGGCCCCCAGCAGCGACAACAGCGGCGCACCGATGAAGATCGACGAATAGGTGCCGATGACGACACCCCAGATCATGGCGAAAGTAAAACCACGCAGAACCTCGCCACCGAACACGTACAGCGATATCAGTGCGACCAAAGTGGAGATCGAGGTCATCAGGGTGCGCGGCAGCGTCTGGTTGAGAGACATATCGACCATCTCGTCGAAATTCATCTTCTTGTATTTGCGCAGGTTCTCGCGGAACCGGTCAAACACCACCACCGTATCGTTGAGCGAGTAGCCGACGATGGTCAACAGTGCCGCGATGATGGTCAGGTCGAACTGCAATTGCAGGATCGCGAACAGCCCGATGGTCAGCGCCACGTCGTGCACAAGCGTCGACACCGTCCCGATGGCGAACTGCCACTCAAACCGCAACCAGATGTAAATCATAATGGCCACAAACGCCAGCAGGATGGCCAGGATGCCATCGCGGGCCAGCTCGCCGGAGACCTTGGGACCCACAACCTCGACACGCCGGTAATCCACGTTGGGCCCGAGCGCGTCTTTCACTTTCTGAATGGCGTTTTGCTGCGCCTCTTCGCCGCCCTCCTGGGTTTCAATCCGGATCAGCACATCAGTCGGTTCGCCAAATTCCTGAAGTTCCGAACCGCCCAGCCCAAGTCCGCCGATCGTCGTGCGCAACTCGTTGAGGTCAGCAGGCTGTTCGGTCCTTATTTCAATGAGCGTGCCGCCCTTGAAGTCGATGCCGTAGTTAAGGCCGACTGCAAAGAACAGTCCGATCGACAGCACCACGGCTGCGATCGAGGCATAAAAGCCCGGCCGCGCAAACTTCATGAACGCGATTTTTGTATTGTCAGGAACGAAGCGAAGCGGCCTCATGGTCTCAGTCTCCCGATCATCTTGCAGCCGGTCATAGCGGCACCACTTTCGGTCTGCTCAGCTTGATCCACCCGGAAATGATCAGCTGGGTCACCGTGTAGGCGGTGAACACGGTCGCCAGGATACCGATGCCCAGGGTTACGGCAAAACCGCGCACCGGACCTGATCCCATCCCGAACAGGATCACAGCGGCTATCAGGGTGGTGATATTGGCATCCAGGATAGTGGCCAGCGCCATGCGGAATCCTGTCTCGATGGCGTTCAGGGGCGACCGGCCATTGGCCACCTCTTCGCGTATTCGTTCAAACACCAGCACGTTGGCATCCACGGCCATGCCCATGGTGAGCACGATCCCGGCAATGCCGGGCAAAGTAAGCGTCGCACCGAGAAACGACAGTACGCCGAGGATCATCGTCAGGTTGGCGACCAGGGCCAGCACGGCAAACAGGCCGAACAGGCCGTAGGAAATGACCATGAAGATCAACACGCCGATCAGGCCGATAATGGAGGCTGAAAAACCGGCCGCCACTGAGTCTGAACCAAGGCTGGGACCAACGGTACGTTCCTCAACGATGGTTAGCTTCGCAGGCAGCGCGCCGGAGCGCAGAACGATTGCCAGGTCATTGGCTTCCTGGGTGGAGAAGTTGCCGGAAATCTGTCCCGACCCGCCACAGATCTGCTCGTTGATGCGCGGTGCCGAAATAACCTCGCTGTCCAGAACGATTGCAAACGGCCGCCCGACATTGTTCTGGGTCAGGCGGCAGAAACGCTGCGCGCCACCGGTGTTGAACCGGAAATTGACGACCGGTTCATTGGTACGCTGGTCAAAGCCTGTCTGCGCGTCATTGAGGTCCTCACCGTCAACCGTCGCAGAGCGCGATGTCTGCACCCAGTACAGCAGCCCGGGGGTTTCCTTGTCCTGCAGCTCTTCACAGCCCAGAGGCACGGTGCCGCCGGCGCCCTGCGGCTGGTTATCACACAGCAGCCTGAACTGAAGCAGCGCGGTCTGGCCCAGCAGGGCCTTGAGGCGCGCCGGATCCTGCAGGCCGGGCACCTGAACCAGTATCCGGTCCGTGCCCTGTTGCTGAATGGTCGGTTCGGTGGTTCCCAGCTCGTTGATGCGAACGCCCAGCACCTCGATCGACTGTTGAACGGCCCGGCCAATCCGGGTTTGCAGCCCGCCATCAGAGAACGACAGGGTGATGTTCTGGCCGTTGCGCACGACATCGAACTCCTGAACCTGGACACCCTGGCCGAACAGTCCGGTGTCCAGTGGCTGGGACAGCCCCTGCAATATAGTGAAACCTTCATCGGCCCTGGCCGGCTCGGAAATTGTGACGCTAGCCCCGTTTCCGGTACGCTTCAGGTTGGCATAGCGGATCTTGGCATCCCGCAGCCTCAGGCGAACATCGCCAACCAGCTGTTTTTCCAGCGTGTCCTTGAGTGACGGGACATCGACTTCCAACAGGATGTGGCTGCCACCCTGCAGGTCAAGTCCCAGTGTCAGTGCCTGGCTCGGCAGGTAAAAGTCGGACAGAGACTCGCGGGACTTCTCGGCCAGCAAATTCGGCATTGCCATCAGGCCGGCCATCAGCACCACACCGACAATAACGAAAGCCTTCAGCTTGGAAAAATGCAACATGGCAGTCTGATCAGTCCCCAAAATAGAGGTATGTTACTGGTTCGCAATGACCGGTCCAACAATCACCGGCAGACGTCAAATATGTTAAACCGGCGGTCGCCTAGTCGGCCTTGGCCGGTTCGCCCTTGACCCGCACTTCGGTGATCGCGCTCTTGATCATGCGGAACTTTCCGCCCTCGCCCGTATCAACAACGATCTCACCATCATCAACCACTTTTGTGACTTTGCCCACAATCCCCCCTGCAGTCACAATGGTGTCACCGCGCCGGACATTCGACACAAGTTCCTGATGTGCCTTCATCCGCTTCTGCTGCGGCCGCAGGATCAGGAACCAGAAGATGGCCATGATCATTATGATCGGGGCGAGCAGCGAGAAAATATCAGCGCCTGGTGCGCCACCGGCCTGTGCGTAAGCGGGCGAAATAAACATGGTTTAAACTCCTGAAACCGAATCCGTGAATTGGTATATAGCCCCGCACGAGTGCAATGCAACAGGTAGGGTCAGAACTCAGTAGTCTTATGCAATTCTGTTTGAAGGAAATCATTCGAATGATGGTGAAACAGCGCAAGGCAAGGCTTTGTGCCTTGTCGAGCATTTTTCGCCGTCAGGCGGCTGTTTTCTGTCAAACCCGAAGGGCGGGGGTTATTTTGCCTCTGACTGCGTTGAAAGGGCTTGAAAACCATTAGGTTTCCTGCGCCCTTTCGCCTTGTCAGAAGCAAAATATCCTCCCGCAGAATGGATAAGACTGCTGAGTCCTGACCCTAGGCCTTGTTACCCACCGGCCTTGCAACAAGCTACATCAGGCCCTAAAGCCATTTCACCAACCTTCCAGCCACCACCAAAGCTTGCGAATACCCTCATGGCAAATGACCGTCTTGACGACATTCTGAACCGCCTCGAACGCATTGCGGATGCGCTTGAACGCGCTGCGCCCCCTGCCCGTGCAGATGCAGACTACAGGGCCGCCGACGCCTTCGTCTGGCATGCCGCTTCAAGTGCCCTGCAGCCGGTGCCTCGGGTAAATCGGGTGGAAATGGTGCTTTTGCACGGAATTGACCGGGTTCGCGATATCCTGGTCGAAAATACGGTACGCTTCGCCAAGGGGTTGCCGGCCAACAATGCCCTGCTCTGGGGCGCGCGCGGCATGGGCAAAAGTTCGCTGGTCAAGGCTGCTCACGCAACCATAACGGCGCAACATGAAAACACGCTGAAGCTGATAGAGATTCACCGGGAGGACATTGAGGGTCTGCCGGTTCTCATGGGCCAGCTGCGCGCAGAGACCGGTTACCGCTTCATCATTTTTTGTGATGACTTGTCGTTTGACAGCCAGGACACCTCCTACAAGTCGCTGAAAGCGGCACTCGACGGGGGAATCGAGGGACGTCCGGACAATGTGTTGTTATATGCGACATCCAACCGGCGCCACATCCTGCCACGCGACATGATCGAGAACGAACGCTCCACTGCCATAAACCCGTCCGAAGCGGTGCAGGAGAAAGTCTCCCTGTCAGACAGGTTCGGATTGTGGCTCGGCTTCCATTCGTGCTCCCAGGACGAGTACCTGGAGATGATCAAGGGCTATGTCGATCACTTCAAGCTAAGCATCGCCGAAGACGAGTTGCGCGCCGAGGCTATCGAATGGCAGACCACCCGCGGCAGCAGGTCGGGCCGCGTCGCCTGGCAGTATGTGCAGGACCTGGCGGGACGCCTAGGCAAGACGCTCACATGAAAACAGCCCGGACCTTGAAAGATCCGGGCTGCAGTACAAACCAAGACGCAACAGGTTAACCCAGCTGCCTCTCGTTGGCGTTCCATTCTTCCGGCGTATGACCGACAGGCACCATGCCCCACTGCTTGAAGGCATCGCGCTCCTTGATCTGCTCCATCCAGCGGTCAAGGTTCGGCAGCTTCGGGCGCTTGGCAATGTCAAACGCCAGGTAGCGCCAGTAATAGACACCGACCGCAATGTCCGCATAGTTGAAATGACGGCCTGTCATCCAGGGTTTGCGGCCGATGGCGCGATTGGCGATCTTGAACAGGTCGCCGGCCTTCTTCTCGGCCTCCTTCACCGCCGCCGGATTCTTCTGTTCCGGCGCAGCCCGCACGGAATCAAACAGCAGAGTGAACATCGGCGGGTTCAGCGTCGTCGCTGTCCAGTCCGCCCACTGGTCGGCCAGTGCCCAGGGCTTCTGGCCGCGTGGACGGATGTTGTCCTTGCCGTACTTGCGCGCCAGGTAACGCATCATTGCATTGGACTCAAACAAGGTGACCGTGCCGTCCTTCATCACCGGCACCAGCCCGTTCGGGTTCATCTTGAGAAAGGCCCTGTCATCCAGGCCGCCGAACTGGCCACCCGCAGCATGGCGTTCAAAAGGCTGGCCGGTTTCGCCCAGCGCCCAAAGAACCTTCTGCACATTGATGGAAGACCGTCTTCCCCATACTTCAATCATATTGTTTTCCTTCGTTGAGAATCACGAGTGGCGCCATATTCGGCAGAATTTACCGGAACACAAGTGAAGATATTGCGTTTTCAGGTTTCGGCTGGCCCCTGCCTGAGCAATACAAAACGGCCTTTTCTCGAAAACGAAACAGGCCCGGCCTCATCAGAGACCGGGCCTGCTTTCGTCCGGGACCTGTCCAGTGCAGGGGTTCTGCAGTTCCTCGATCAGTATGGTTTTGATTGACGCAATCAAAACTTATGAAACTGATCGTTTCCAGAGAGCTAGATCAACTTTGCGGGCTGTGTTGAACCCATGTTGATCTAGTAGGATGCCGTCCGCGACGACAGGTATTTCATCGGGTCAACTGCGGTTGCACCCTGGCGTACTTCGAAGTGCACCTGCGGGGTCTTGACCGAGCCGGTCTTGCCGGCCCTGGCAATCACGTCCCCCCGGCGAACCGCGTCACCGCGCTTCACCATCAGCTCGCTGTTGTGCGCATAGGCGGTCACCCAGCCATTCTGGTGACGGATCAGCACGAGGTTGCCATAACCTTTCAGTTCATTGCCGGCATAGGCAACCACGCCGGCTTCCGCTGCACGCACGCCGGTACCTTCAGGCACGGCAATATTGATGCCCTCATTGCGGGTGTTGTTCGGCTTGGAGCCAAACTTCGAGATCACCCGGCCACGTACCGGCCAGCGGAAGCCGCTGCCGCGGTCGACCTGCTCGATACGGGTTTCCTGCTGCATCACCGGCGCCGGCTGGCGAGTGACCGGTGCGGCCTGGTCGAGGTAGTCAGGCGTTCTTGTCGCGACCTGGCGAGGCGGCAATGGTGCCGGCGCAGAGTCGGCTACAGGCGACTGGATACCGTTGCCGGGAATGCGGATGCGCTGACCGATGCTCAGCCCGCTGTTCATGCTCAAGCCGTTGTGTGCCGCAATCTTGTGCGGGCGCATCTCATAGGCGCGGCCGAGCGAATACAGCGTTTCGCCCCTGCGCACGACGTGAACACCGTTGTTGCGCGATCCGGACTGGACCTGCGCACGTGGTGCCGGAGCGTTGGCAAATGCCACGGTCGGGCGAGGAGAAACCGGATTGCTGGTTCCCGGCACCGTCAGACGCTGGCCGACGGCAAGTGTGTAAGGTGCACGGATGTTGTTGGCACGGGCAAGCTGGTTAACGGTCAGGCCATTGGCACGAGCCAGCGAGTACATGGTCTGTCCAGGACGCACCGTGACGGAACCGTTCTGGGCCGGGGCATAGCTCGGCGCCGGCGCAGCGGCCTGGGTCCGGTAACTTGGAGCAGGCGCGGCGGCCTGCTGACGATAGCTTGGAGCGGGCGGTGTGTAGCCGGCCGAAGGAGACGGTGCGTTCTGCCAGGACGGCCGCGCATTGGCGACACGATCACCGGACAAAGGCGAAGTCTCGACCTTGTCAACGGAGGCAGACTTGGCCTGCTTCGAGGAAACTGAATTGGTGGCGATGCTCGGATAGTCGGCAAAGCGGTCAGATGACGCCGAACAACCAGCCAGGAGAGCGGCTGTAGCCGTCGCGGCGAAAATGCGTGAAATCTTGGAAGTCGTACTCATACCCTTACCCCAAACACAGTACATACAAACTGGACTGGAGCCGATAGTGAACGGTTTAGGTTAAGGAGGAGTTTATCAGTTAAAGAACCCCTTCTTTTTTTGCCGGCATTCTTCAAATTTGCCGGAAAACATGGGTTTACATGCCCCTCGCAATGCCTTCAACCAACGGAACGAAGCGCACAGGCAGTAAACTTTCACGGGTGAAATCGTCTTCGGTGCGGGTAATGCGCAGGATTTCCTGCCGACCAGGAGACACCTCCACCGGCACCACCAGAATGCCGCCGACAGCCAGTTGCTCGACGAGCTGGCGCGGCAGTTGCGGTGCGGCTGCCGTCACGATGATGCGTTCAAACGGGGCCTGCTTGGGCCAGCCCTTGTTGCCATCGCCAAGCAGCGTGGTGATATTGGCCTGCCTGAGCTTGGCAAAGCGCCGCTCGGCCGACTTGAGCAGAGTACGATACCGCTCGATCGTGTAAACCCTCCGGCATAACTGCGCCAGAATGACGGTCTGGTATCCGCTGCCGGTTCCGATCTCCAGCACCTTCATGCGTTCACCGACCTTGAGCTTCTCGGTCATGAAAGCCACGATGAAAGGTTGCGACAGTGTCTGTCCGCACTCGATCGGCAAAGCCTGGTCGGCATAGGCCAGATCCTGGAAGGCGTCCGGCACAAACGCTTCGCGCGGCACGGTCTCAATTGCTTCAAGCACCCGGGTATCGCGAATGCCCCGCGAGCGCAGCCCCATGATCAGTTCAATCTTTTGTTGATCGGTTGCCGTCATGGATGAGGACCTAGGTTCCACCCGTCTGCAATTGAGCCAACAGATCAAGCTGCGTCAGGTTGGCATGCAGCGGAGTGACCGACACAAAGCCGTTGTACACCGCATGGATGTCAGTGCCCGTCGGTGGATTCGACTGCTGGCGCTTGAAACCGATCCAGAAATAATCGCGGCCACGGGCATCTGTTCGCTGGTCCAGCATCAGCAGATTCTGATCGCGCTGGCCCTGCCGGGTGTATTGCACACCCTTGACGTCACCGGCATCGCAGTCGGGGAAATTGATGTTCATCACGACACCCGGCACCGCGTCGGCCTCAACCAGGTCTTTCACGATCTGTGCGCCGATGCTGCGCCCCGTGTCCCACGGCACATTGCGCCCGGCCAGGCCATAGGTCTGGCTGAGTGCCATCGAGCGGATACCCAGCGCGGTTCCCTCCATTGCCGCGGCAATGGTGCCGGAATAGGTCACATCGTCGGCAATGTTCTGGCCACGGTTCACGCCGGACAGGATCAGGTCAGGTCGTTCCGGCATGATGTGGCGCACGCCCATCAAGACACTGTCGGCCGGCGTGCCCTCGACGGCAAACCGGCGCGGCCCCAGCTCACGCATGCGCAACGGACGCGACAGCGAGATCGACCGCCCGGCCCCGGATTGCTCGCTCTCCGGCGCCACAATCCAGACATCGTCGCTGAGTTCAGACGCAATGGCCTCCAGCACTTCAAGACCGGGCGCATTAATGCCGTCGTCATTGGCCAGCAGAATGCGGTAGGGATCGCCATTGGCCCTGGTCAGCATCATGCAGGTCCAATGGTGTCGACGCCGCCCATGTACGGTTGCAGCGCCGGCGGAACGGCGATTGTACCGTCTGCCTGCTGGTAATTCTCGATCACCGCAATCAGGGTGCGACCGACGGCCAGCCCCGAGCCGTTCAGCGTGTGAACGAAACGGGTGCCCTTGCCGGTCTCCTCGCGCACCCGCGCATTCATGCGCCGCGCCTGGAAATCGCCACACACGGAACAGCTTGATATCTCGCGATAGGCTTCCTGTCCCGGCAGCCAGACTTCCAGGTCATAGGTCATCTGGGCGCCAAACCCCATATCGCCGGCGCACAGCGCCATCACCCGATACGGCAGCCCAAGCCGTTTCAGAATTTCCTCGGCGCACCCGGTCATGCGGTCCAGCTCATCGCGCGAGGTTTCCGGTGCGGTAATCGACACCATCTCCACCTTCCAGAACTGGTGCTGGCGGATCATGCCGCGGGTGTCCCTGCCCGCCGCCCCGGCTTCAGCGCGGAAACACGGGGTCAGCGCCGTGACCCGGATCGGCAAATCGCCGGTTTCAAGGATGCGCTCACGCACAAGGTTGGTCAGTGGCACTTCCGACGTCGGGATCAGCCAGCGTTCATCGGTGGTGTGAAACTGGTCTTCGGCAAACTTCGGCAACTGGCCGGTCCCGAACAAAGCATCGTCGCGAACCAGCAAGGGCGGGTTCACTT
>JBCCVY010000012.1:0-22987 GCA_039194725.1 Pseudomonadota bacterium | reverse complement strand
GTTTCAGTTTCGAGTTGCCGGAAGCCTTGAACATCACATCTGCCTTGAGAACATTGTCAGGGAAGACGACATCCGACATCTTCTGAATGGTCGCAAGAGGACGCTGCTGCGCCTCAAAGTCGCCAACCTCGAAGCGCTCCGCAGTTGACAGCTTTTCCAGGCCCTTCGTGTCGATGGCCGTCTTCTGTTCCAGCAAAAAACCATAGGCTCTGAGCTCTGATTTCGGTGAGCCCCGTTTCGTCTCCGCCAGAACGACAACTTTCCAGAAGTCCAGCGGCACAAGAAACTTGCCGCCTCCGAAGTCATGCGGAATGGCACGCTTTTTGTTGAGTACCGGACCGGAGAATAGGATCATCCGGTTGTCTACGGCATCCGCTTGTTCCGTGATATGGTTCTCCAGCTTTCCCCACAGGCCTCGGCGGTTGGAACGGTTGAAGTTCTCGTGCTGCGGGGTGCAATTGGTCCAATGGAAGGTGTCGGAGTTGGCGAATACGACTTCTTCGCGCGTCGCCCCCCAGGCACTGTCGACACGGCGCACAACATGCCCGCGGTCAAACTTTTTGGCGGGGGCATAGAGCTCTTCATTGTCGATCTGCAGGGCTTCTGAAATTCGCGGATCATGGATCCACGTGTCGGAGCCGAACTCCTCCCGCGAGATGTTCCAGCGCACCTGCGGGCTGTAGTCTACATTGACAGCCGACCACATCTGCAGCAGCCACCGCTTGTTCATGACCAGCGAGTAGTGATGATAATCGAGCACAAGTGCATTACCGTGGCGATCTTTCACCATTTCGCCGTCGCGTTTAGAGGCAATAGTCGGCAGGCTGATATCGAAATCTCGGAGAAAGTTTGATTGATATCCACGCCGGCGGCCATAGTGCGGGTCAAACCGAAGCCGTCGCTCATGTACAAGTGGCCCGTCTAGGCTCTCTGGAGACACAGCGGTCATTGTGCCACCTGGTTCCGCTGGCCCGTGATTGACAACATTGCCGGTATAGACATTAGCCGGTCCGTGGACGTGAACGACCGTGTTCGGCGCCGAACCGTCAGTTGTTGTGGTTTGCACTGAGGGGCCGCCGATGATGGCTGCGCCGGCGTCGCCGACAATTTCAGATCCGCTGCCTGCCGCGTCTTGCGCCTGCGTTCCCAACGCCAGCATCCGGTCGCGCAGGGCATCGGAAGCCGGGTTGTTCAAATCTTGGTTCCGCAAGGCCGCCAGAATTCTGGATATTCGAACACCCTCGTTGGCAATCCAGTCCACCTGAGAGTCGCCCTGAGTATGATTCCATGGTTGGCCGTCAACATTTAGAATCACACCATCCCGCGTGCGTGGAACCGAGCTGTGATGCAGCGCGACGACTTCCCAAAAATCATTGAAGGCCGGCGAACCGGACGAACCGGGTTCCGTGTCTGTCTGATAGTGCAGGAAGTTTTCCAACCGGTCGATAAGACCATTTCCCTCGGTGGCATACTTTTTGCCGCCACCCATCGGGTGCTGGATGATGTTAACGTTGTTGCCGAGCAAAATCTTGCCCGTTTCGCGGATCAGCGGATGATGCCCATAAGTCGAAATGTCAGCGCCGTTGAGCGATTTGCGTTTCACCGCGATGACGGCAAAGTCAAGTGCCTCGTCGGCTGCGAAGAATGTGTCCGCGTCCAGTTCAAAAATCTCACCGTCCCGCACGCCGCCGCCGGGGACGAAATCGTGGCCGAAGTTGGCTCCGACACCGCTGGCATCAGAAGCGGTTCCGACAACATGGTGATTGGTCATCAGCAATTCCGGGCTGATCATGAAACCGGTGCCAAAACCCTGCGGTGCAATGCCTGGTCCGTGCATGATCACGACGCGCGCGACTGGTATTGCGGCTTTCTGCTGTACCGCGTTGGCTGGGAATTTCCGCCTGTTGTCGACGCCCAGTATGCGTTCGGCGCGGATATCTAACGGCAGGGTGCCCGGGTTCGTTGCCTTGAGCAGGTTGGCGCCGCTCGCACGCTTGTTGAAACGTTGAATTCGACCCGGTGTTTCAACGGACTGTGGCCCTTCGGTCTCAAGCTTTGCCAGGTTTTCTTTGCGGATCGTGACGCGCTCGGTCCAGCGTTTGGCGGCCTTCAATGCAAGTTCAATTCTAGCCTCACGTACCTGCTCAAGTCTGTCCATGGGTCGCTCCGTTGTGCTTCGGTTTTTCACCTCACCTTGATTTACCTAACGTTAATTGCGTTGCGCTGATGTTTCTGTGAGCTAATTCACAGACACATTGGAGAATTGAAGCCGTTCGGTGTGGCCATCGCTTCTTTCTGCGGCACTTTGGTTCACCATTGGCGGAACTCGCGTCAAACGGTCATGGGTGCGGTTCACAGTGTTGATTGGTCAAGGAGTTGCCGACATGATCAAAGGTGCCAGCTTTGTCGAATCTGCCGGCAACAGGCGCCATCGGCGTACCGTGAACGGCTTGCACACATGGAAGAGTCACGCTTGCTGCATCGTCGCGACTGAACTTGAACGGGAAAGATGGTGCCCAGGGGCGGAATCGAACCACCGACACGCGGATTTTCAATCCGCTGCTCTACCAACTGAGCTACCTGGGCATCTTGGGGCCGCTGAAAGAATCCCTTGTGCGACCGCAGCGGTTTATAGGTGATCGCCCGGCACCTGTCCAGCATCAACCTGCCTGCATCGTGACGGATTTGTTAAGCGCCTGCGCTGCGGTGCTGACCGGCCCGATACTGTGGCCCTCAGGCGCTCTCGCCGCCGTCGTCGCGCTTGCCCGTTGCGGCCTCTCCGGCATCGTCGAAATCAGGCGGATCGGCGGCTGGAATCGCGTACTGGCCGCCGAGCCAGCGGTGCAGGTCGATGTCGGCGCAGCGCGCCGAACAGAACGGGTGATATTTCTGTTTCGACGGTTGCTGGCACAGCGGGCACGGCCGCCTGGTGCGCAGCCGGACCGGCGGTTCCGGTTTCCTGTCTTTGGGACCTTCCGGATCGCTCATATCAGGTCTCCGTCACCCACTTGCCGTACACCGGATAGCCGCCGGCCTGCAGCATCTGCACGGTCTCGTGCAGCGGCAGCCCGACCACGCAGGTGTACGATCCGCTCATCCAGCGCACGAACGCGGCCGCCTTGCCCTGGATGGCATAGCCGCCGGCCTTGCCGCGCCATTCATCGCTCATCAGATAGGCGTCCATGTCGGATCGCGTCAGGCGCTTGAAGCGCACCTTGGTGTCGACCACCCGGGAGCGTTCGCGCCCGTCCGGCGACACCACGGCAATGGTCGTGAACACCCGGTGCGAGCGTCCCGACAATAGCCTTAGCGCATCACGCGCCTCGTCCGTCGACTGCGGCTTGTCGATCACCCGCCGGCCGACGCTGACCACCGTGTCTGCCGCCAGAACGAAAACGTTCTCGCCGAGATTGCGCACCAGCGGTGCAGCCCGAGCCGCCTGGGCTTTCTCGCGCGCCAGCCGCAGGGACAGCGCCCTGGGCGATTCGCGCTTGCGCCGCGTCTCGTCAATATCCACCGGGTTGAGCAGGTCCGGATACATGCCGACCTGTTCAATCAGCGCCAGCCTGCGCGGCGACGAGCTCGCCAGTACCAGTTTTGCATCGGTCATCGACATGTCCTGAGCCTATTGAACCCTGCTAAGTACTTCGTTCTAGGTTGATGCGGTATGTGCTACAGATTCTGGGTAATTGTCCAGCACCACCGGACATCATTGCGAATGCTATCGCAGTTTTGGCAGCCCGGTTTCCCCGAACCGCTCGCGCATCCGCTTGATGAGGTGATCCCGGCAGGCGCGATAGGCGTCCAGCACCTGCTCGCGGCTGCCCATCTCCAAGGACGGGTCAATGGTCGGCCAGTACACCACGTCAATGGCCATGGTGCGGGTCAGTTCCATGGCTTTGTGATGAGCCTCCGGAGACAGCGACACCACCAAGTCAAAGCTCGAATCGACAAGATCATCAAACGACTTCGCCTTGTGCTTGGAGATGTCGACGCCGATTTCGTCCAGAACCTCGACAATGAACTCGTTGCGCTCGGTCGGGCGCACCCCGCAGCTGTCCACAAACACCCGGTGGCCGTAGTAGTATTTCATGATGCCTTCAGCCATGGGCGAGCGGATGGCGTTGTGCGAACAGCAGAACAGCACAGCACCTGGCAGGTCTGCGCTCATTTGCACCCGCCCTTCATTGTCAACCGCGCCAGTGCAGCACGCAAACCAGCGTGAACAGGCGCCGCGCGGTGTCAAAATCCACGGTGATCTTGCCTTCGAGCCGGTCCATCAGCACCTGGCTGCCCTCGTTGTGCAGGCCGCGCCGCGCCATGTCGATGGTTTCGATCTGGCTCGGCGTGGCGGTGCGGATCGCCTGGTAATAGCTTTCGCAGATGCCGTAATAGTCCTTCACGATGCGCCGCAGCGGCGACAGCGCCAGTGCGATGACGCTCAGCGTGTCGCCGGCTTCGTTGCACACATTGAACACCAGCTTGGTGCCGTCGATGGACAGGTTGAGGGAATACGGCCCGTCCGGCTTGCCGACCACGTGAAACGAATTGCTCTCGATCAGGTCGTAGATGGCGACCTTGCGCTCATGGTCGACATCGGCGGAAAAGGTTTTGGACAGCGTGTTGTCCAGGTTGACGGCGACCAGTCTGTTGTTGTCGGTGTCCATGTCCCGATCTTCCAGGGCGTTTGCGGTGTCGTTTGCGATATCAGTTGCCTTCTTCGCTTCGCACAAGTGCCCGATCAGGGCAAGTTCAACCGCATGGCGACCGAGCGGGCATGGGCTTCCAGGCCTTCCGCGCGCCCGATGGTAACGGCGTCCGGGCCGATGGCGCGCAGCGCGTCCGCGCTGCATTTCAGGATCGATGTGCGTTTCATGAAGTCGAGCACATTGAGACCGGACGAATACCGCGCACTGCGCGCCGTCGGCAGCACATGATTGGGCCCGCCGACATAGTCGCCGACGGCCTCCGGCGTGAACGCGCCCAGGAATATGGCTCCGGCATTGTGCACGGCTGCGGCAATCTCGTCCTCGTTTTCGCAGACGATTTCCAGGTGCTCCGGTGCCACCCGATCCACCAGCGGCACGGCATCCATCAGCTTGTCGACCACGATGATACAGCCAAAGTCACGCCAGCTTGCTCCGGCAATATCCGCCTTCGGCAAGGTGGTGAGCTGGGTGTCCACCGCGTCCGACACCTGGCGCGCCAGGGGCTCGCTGTCGCATATCAGGATCGACTGCGCCGACGGGTCATGCTCGGCCTGGGCCAGCAGATCGGCCGCAATCCAGCCGGCATTGGCGCTGCCGTCGGCCATCACCAGCACCTCCGACGGGCCGGCAATCATGTCAATGCCGACGGTGCCGAAAACCTGCCGTTTGGCGGCAGCCACATAGGCGTTGCCGGGGCCGACGATCTTGGCAACCGGCGCCAAGGTTTCGGTGCCGTAGGCCAGCGCGGCTACGGCCTGTGCGCCGCCGATTGTGTGGATCTCAGTGACACCGGCAATGCGTGCTGCCGCCACCACTTGCGCATTGATGACGCCCTTCGGCGTCGGCACCACCATGACCAGCCGCTCAACACCGGCCACCCGCGCCGGGATGGCATTCATCAGCACAGACGACGGATAGGCGGCAAGCCCGCCCGGCACGTACAGACCGGCCGCCTGCACCGGACTCCAGCGATGGCCGAGCTCGACGCCCTGGTCATCGGTGTAGCGTTCGCCGCCGGGCACCTGGCGCTCGTGGTAGGCTTGGATGCGCGCTGCCGCCGCCTCCAGCGCGGCCAGAATGTCGGCCGGACACCTGTCGGCTTCCCGGTCGATCTGGTCGGCCGGCATGCGGGCACCTGTTTCAGGCAGCTCAAAGCCGTCGAACTGTCTGGTATAGTCGCGCACCGCCGCATCGCGGCGGGTCTTCACGTCACCCAGTATGGCGGCGACAGCGTCATTGACGTCCGCGGCCTGCTCGCGCTTGTCACCCAGCAGGCCGGCAAATTCCGCCTCAAACCCGGCATCGTTGATGTTCAGCCAGCGTGTCATTCGGTTATGTCCTTTGCGCTCGCATTGTCTTCTGCGTCATGGTCCGGGCGTGCGCGGGCCGGCCAGGCAGCGCTCAGGTCCGCCATCGCCACCTCGATACACTCAACTTCCACACGCACCGCGCCGCCGCCTGCAAACGACAGCTCGATGGTGCCTTCCGGCGCCTGCTCGCCGGGAATGAATGTCATGGCAAGCAGCGACACGATTGCGGTCTCGTCGCTCATGGTGATATTGCGTGCGCTGACCCGGCGCACCCGGGATATCTGCACCCCGCACAGCCGGCGCTCGCCGGTGCCTGACTTGTTGCCGAAGTGAACATACCGGTTGGCGACGACGGACAGCTTGCTGGTCTTTTTCATCCAGCGCAGATCGCCGACCGCAAACACCGCATCCTGCAGGTGCGCGGAAATGACGGCCAGATCCTCTTCGTCCAGCGCAGCTATTTTGATAGCGGGTGTGTCGCCCATCTCGTTTGTTGCTTCTTGCTTTCAGGCCTGTAACAGGGAGTGTTCCGGTTGCGGCAACCAGAAACCACAAACTTGCAGGTTTTTAAAGAGTCCAGAGCGACACAGCCTGGCCCCTCGGGTCTGATCCCTAGTCGGAAATGCGCGAGATGTCGGCGCCGCAGGCGCTCAGCTTGTCTTCCAGCGTTTCGAAGCCACGGTCCAAATGATAGACCCGGTGCAGCATGCTTTCGCCTTCCGCCGCCAGGGCGGCGATAACCAGCGACACCGACGCACGCAGATCGGTTGCCATCACTTCAGCGCCATGCAGCTGGTCCACGCCCTTAACGGTTGCGGTGTCGCCGCTCAGCGAGATGTCGGCGCCCAGCCGGGCCAGCTCCTGCACATGCATGAAGCGGTTTTCAAAAATCGTCTCGCGGATCACCGAGGTGCCGCCGGCGCGCGTCATCAGCGCCATGAACTGTGCCTGCAGGTCGGTGGGAAAGCCGGGATAGGGCTGGGTTTCCACGTCAACCGGTTTCAGGCCGTTGCCGTTGCGCTTGACGCGCATGCCGTCGTTTTCAATGTTGATGGTGGCACCGGCCTGTTCCAGCACCGAAATCATGCTGGCCAGGTTGTCAGCCCGTCCGCCCTGCAGCTTGACATTGCCGCCGGTCATGGCCACCGCCATGGCATAGGTGCCGGTTTCGATCCGGTCGGCCAGCACTTGATGGCTGGCGCCGTGCAGCTCATCGACGCCCTCAATGGTCAGGGTCGAGGTGCCGATGCCGTCAATGTTGGCGCCCATCTTGACCAGGCATTCGGCAACATCAACCACTTCCGGCTCACGCGCGGCGTTCTCGATCACCGTTTCGCCCTTGGCCAGTGTCGCCGCCATCATGGCGGTGTGGGTGGCCCCGACGGACACCATGGGGAAGGTGATCCGGTTGCCGGTCAGTCCGCCAGGCGCTTTTGCCACCACATAGCCGTTTTCGATATCAAGCTCGGCACCCAGCTCACGCAGCGCCATGAGATAGAAATCGACCGGCCGCGTGCCGATAGCGCAGCCGCCGGGCAGCGACACCCGCGTGTCGTGAAACCGCGCCAGCAACGGACCCAGCACCCAGAAACTGGCCCGCATCTTTGAAACCAGATTGTAAGGTGCCGTGGTGTCGACGATCTCAGCAGCGGTGAAATGCACCGTTTCGCCGGCTTGGTTGCACTGGCCGGCCCGTTTGCCGTCGGTGCGCTGGTCGACGCCGTGATTGTGCAGGATGCGTTTCAGCAACTGCACGTCGGCCAGCCGGGGCAGGTTTTTCAGCGTCAGCGTGTCGGCGGTCAGAAGACTGGCGATCATCAGCGGCAGGGCGGCGTTTTTCGCGCCCGAAATGGTGATTTCGCCGTTCAATTCCTTGCCGCCGCCGATTCTGATCCGGTCCATGCTGTTTGTCGTGCCTTTTTGATACAATCTGGAAAGTGTGCTGCGATAGTCCCGCTTTGTGGCGCTTTCATGCACCTAAAGTGCCAGTTCGGGCAAGGGGACGTGT
This sequence comes from Pseudomonadota bacterium, assembly GCA_039194725.1. GTDB lineage: Bacteria > Pseudomonadota > Alphaproteobacteria > Rhizobiales > Aestuariivirgaceae > Anderseniella. The sequence goes on along the minus strand of JBCCVY010000012.1, from coordinate 14,960 downwards.
GAAGCGTCTAAAAATGCTTGATTATCAGTCCTTTGCTTTGCCGGATTTGTTTTTCTCTTTGCCTGTTGCCGCCGCTTTGCCACGGGCCTGCTGCTTGCGCCGGGCAAGATTGCGCCTTAACGCCTCCGCCAGGCGTTTTTCGCGTTCTGCTACCGTTTCCCGGGCCATGCGTACACCACGTCCAATCCAGCAATTTTTGAGCCTTCGCAATGTAGGCATGTGGCATGATATTGTCATGCGGGTTCAATCATGCTTGCACAGTTTCAGTTGCTGTGGCATACGCCTGCCATATTGCCGGTCAGGGCATGGATCATGCTGTCGTAGCTCAGGGGTAGAGCACTCCCTTGGTAAGGGAGAGGTCGAGAGTTCAATTCTCTCCGACAGCACCATCGTTCGCCGGTTTGCCCTCTCATTCAAATGCATGCAATCAAGCGGCCCAGTCAATATGTGTGTGGTGTTGATGCGCTGTGCACAACCGGGCCGGTTTTCGGTTGTTGAAACCCGCGTGCAACTGTAACTTGCAACATGTACGCCGTTCGCGGGCAGTACAAGTCGGCGGTTAAAGGGCAATAATACTGTATTGATGCATCGTTTACCCCTCATTGGCGGGTAAACCTGTGTGTGTTGCGTAACGTTTCAGTTCACGTAAGACCACGGTTACGGCAATGGTTGAGGGGCTAATGCAGGAACTGGATCCGCTGGGGATCAACCAGATCGTCACGCGGCTGCATATGCAGGCCGTGGCGGTCCACGGCATCGAGATAGCGACCAGTGTCGACTTTGAGCGCTTTGCCGCGGTCAGGGCGCAACTGCGCAATGACGCCATCTCGCCCTACTTCGATCCGCAGCACAACGGCCCGGAACTGCCGCAGTCCGCCTTCTGGATCGAAGGCCGCAGAGACGGCGAGCCGGTCTATGTCGAGGCCTACCGCCTGTATGAACCAACCGGTCCGTTCAACCACTGGTGCCGCGCCTGGCTGATGGACGCCCACACCAGGGCCGGCGAGGACGTGCATATCAGTTCGGTTGCCGAACCGATGTCGGAACCGGCTTCAAGACTGGGCGGCCGCATGGCTTACCGCGGCGAACTGTTCATGTCGCGCGCGTTGCGCGGCGGCCCCAAAAGCCGGCTGATCAATGACATCTCACTGCTGCATCACGCCCTGGTTTGGGGCTACTGGAAACCCGACTACATATGGGGACTGACGACCGAGGACCGGGCCCAGCGCGGCATGTTGCGCCGCATCTACTACAACCATCTGGAGGAGGGCTTCATCGTCTGGGGCCGGCGGCCGGCATGCGTGGAGCAGGACCGCGAAACCTTGTGCTACCAGCCGCGACACCAGATCATCAGGGATCTGTCCAAGGTGAGCCAGCGGTATCAGGAGTCTATCGGCACTTCATAGCCGGGCCGCCCGAACGGCTCCAGCCGGTCAGGCCGCGTCTCGCCCTGCAACAGCAGCGACCCGATGGTGATCCTGTCGCCGTCGCGGACCGGAAACAGGATCCGGTGATAGCGCAGCCAGTAGGCTTCCGCCTGTCCCTGGGCCGGTATCAGCGCCATGCATTCGTCAAACAGGACCTGGCGGCGTTCCGACACCTCAAGATACCTGTCGTATACGCAGGATTCCGTTTGCGTGAAGCGTTCGTCCAGCTGGAACTGTCTGCCCAGGCACCAGTCCACGCCCATGATTTTGCCAAGCGGTGTCTGGGTGCCGACCTCGCGGATCGGAAAACCGGCGTCCGGATTGTCGCGTGACAGCACCAGCCTGGATGCGATCAGCTGTGGTGACTTGATCGCCTGCCTGGCCCGCTCGGGTATCGCGTCAGGGTCGCGCGGCGCCTGAAACGCCGAACGCAGCAGTGACACATCCAGATGTTGCAGAAAGGTGATCCGGTCTGCCGCCTCCCGTGCCGTATCGAAACGCTCGGCAAACCACCCCTTGTTGTAGAACTTCAGGAAATAGGGAGCCGGCATGGCGGCGAGGTTGGCGGCTGCAAACTGCAGGCTGTCCCGGGTCGCGTGCCCGGCGTCCCAGCGGATTTCTGTCGCATGCACGCCGGCGGCGGTGACGAATGGCCTCATGCACACAAGCCCGAAGCCCCGGAATGGCAGGTCATTGTCGGCGAATGGATATTCCGCAAGACCCTTAACAACCCGGCCGCGTTCAATCCAGTTGTACTGATCGTGGTGTAGTAATGTGCCGGTGGCGCTGTTCATTTGTCACGCCCGGATTTGGGGAACGGGATGATGTTGGAGTCCTCGTTGGGACCGAACAGGTCAGGCAGGCTCAGGCCCAGGACCCTGCCCATCTCGATAATCGTTGAAGAATGGCCTAGCGTCGCGCCATCCTCTATGGCCAGCACAGTGTTGACTGTAATGTCCAGCTCGCCGGCCAGCTGCTGCACCGACATCTTCTGTGCGACCCGGGCGGTGCGCAGCCGCGCACCTATGTAGCCATGCTTCATCTCTGCCCCCAGATTTCCGCCGTTCCAGTTTGACCGGCAATTGGACCGGCAACCCGGTCTATCGCACCGCGCTCCGGCCTAACTGCCCGTAACCTTTATTAAATAACGCTACGTTAGTCTGCGCCGGGGTGTCAATCAGTGCGGTTGTTTGCTGGATATCCCGGCATCGGCAGGGTACAAGGTTTTCATGGCAGACGCTCTCAAGCAGGCACAAACTTCGCAACGCCGTTTCGCTGACCACGGAATCCAGTTGTCGCGGGTGTTTTTCGTTATCGGCATGATGATGCTGGTGCTGACACTGTTCATGTTTCCGCCGGCGGTGTCCGACCTGGTCGCCCGCAATGACGACTGGCATGTGTTTGCCGCATCCGCCTTCGTGACCGGTTTTCTCGGGCTCATGCTGGTGCTGGTCAGCCGAGGTGGCTGGTCGGAGCACGTGTCCCTCAAGGAAGGTTTCGTGCTGACGGTGCTCAGCTGGATTTCCCTGTGCCTGATGGCGTCGATACCGTTCATGTTCCTGGGCCGCGATGCCAGCGTGGCCAATGCGCTGTTTGAGGCGGTATCCGGCCTGACGGCGACCGGCGCCACGGTGCTGACAGGTCTCGACCACCTGCCGCCCGGCATGCTGCTGTGGCGGTCAATCCTGCAGTGGATCGGCGGTGTCGGCATCGTCGTCATGGCGTTGGTCATGCTGCCGTTCCTGCGCGTTGGCGGCATGCAGCTGTTCCGCACGGAAAGCTCCGACCGTTCCGACAAGTTCATGCCGCGCGTCGGCGAGGTGATCAGCCTGATTGCGGTGACCTATCTGACGCTGACATTCGCCTGCGGTTTCGCCTACTACTGGGCCGGCATGAACGCATTCGACGCGCTCAACCATGCCATGACGACGGTCTCGACGGCGGGCTTTTCAACCCACGACCGGTCGTTTGCCCATTTTGCCGACAACAAGGCCATTCACTGGATCGCCATCGTCTTCATGCTGGGGTCGTGCATGCCGCTGGTGCTGTACGTGAAGATGGTCCGGTCCAGGTCGCTGGCTGTCTGGAATGACGCACAGGTGCGCGGCTTCGTGCAGATTGCCGGCCTGGCCGTGTTCACCGTGACACTGTGGTATTATGTGCGTCACGACGAACCGTTCCTGGATGCGCTCAGGATCGTCAGCTTCAACGTGGTGTCAATCATCTCCACCACCGGCTATGCGCTTGGTGACTACACCAACTGGGGCAGCGGCATCATGGGGCTGTTCTTCGCGCTCATGTTCCTGGGCGGATGCACCGGGTCGACCACCGGTGGCCTGAAGACCTTCCGCCTGCAGGTCATGATGATGACCGCGTCAGGCTACATCCGCCAGTTGATGAGCCCGAACCGCATCGTGGTCCTGAACTTCAACAACTCGCGCATCACCAACGAAATCGCCACCTCGGTTCTGGCCTATGTCACCGTCATGTTCATATCGGTGATGGTGTTCACCATTGCCCTGTCATTCTTCAATCTCGACCTGATCACCGCGCTGTCCAGCGCAACCGCCACCATCACCAATGTGGGCCCGGGCCTTGGCGACATTGTCGGACCTGCCGGCAGCTATGCCAATCTCGACCCCGGCGCCAAGCTGCTGCTGACGGTGTCCATGCTGCTCGGCCGGCTGGAGTTCTTCACTGTGCTGGTGGTGCTGTCGCGCTCGTTCTGGCGCTGATTATCTAGTCGGGCTCAACCTGGCCGCCGGCACTGTCGGACCGGTTCAGGCCGCGCCAGGTTTCCGGTTCGTCAAACTGGCCCTGCCACAGGCCTATGCCTGCGTTTTTGGCGCTGCGCTCAGCGCCGACATAGGCTGGCAGCCGGTAGGCAACGGCCCATCCGTCCGCCACCATCTGCCGGTTCAGTTCGGTTTTCCCGGCATGACAGACCGAGATCGAGCGCTGGTACCGGTCCACGTCCATGGTACGACACTTGATATCGCGGCCTGCCACAATGGATTTCAGATGGTTTCTGGCTTTGCGCCCGCAGTCATAGTCGCGGCCCTGCCTGTCACGGCAGCGCTGGCCGATTTCCGGTGCGTCAATGCCTTGCAATCGAACATCATGCGATCCGTCAGCGGGTCGCAGGCTGTCGCCATCGATAACCCGCATGTTGGCGGCAACATAGCCGCCGGGCAGAATCTCCATCACGCCCAGTGCCAGCATGGTCAGCGCAATGACCGCCAGGGCATCAAGGCCGGTGCGCCACAGGGGCCGTCCGCGCCGTCCGGACCGGGACGGCCGGCGCCGGCGGCTCATTTGCTCGCCTTGCTCCAGCGCTTCGCCGCCGTGTCATCGCTGTCACGCGCATCCACCCACTTGGCGTCTTCCGCGTCGGCGCCTTCCTCCAGTTTCCAGAACGGTGCCTTGGTCTTCAGCCAGTCCATCAGAAACTGGCAGGCTTCAAACGCCGCTTCGCGATGCGCGGAACAGGTGATCACCAGCACGATGTCTTCGCCCGGCTGCATGCGGCCATAGCGATGCACAATCAGGCTTGCATCCAGCGGCCAGCGTTCGTTGGCTTCGCGCTCGATATCGGCCAGTGCCTTCTCGGTCATGCCGGGATAATGCTCCAGTGTCATTGCCGACACCTGTTCGCCAAGGTTGAGGTCGCGCACCGAGCCGGCAAACAAGGCCGTGCCGCCGATCTTGTGGTTGCTGCCGCGCACGGCGCGCAGCTCCGCGGCAATGTCAAACGGTTCTTCCTGGACCCGTATCATGTGCCTAAAATTCCTATTCCTGCGGCTTGTTGAACAGGTTCTTGAACAGTTTCTCGGCCTCGCCGGCCCCTTGCTCGCCAAGCGCCTTGGCGGCTTCGTCCCCGACAATGCCGCGGGCCTGGTCCTCGATGGCTTTCGACACCTTGCCCTTGGCCTGTTCCTTCAGCTCGTTGCCGGCAGCCTCGACATTGATGTTTCCTGTCGATACGCCAAGCCGGCTCAACGCATCGAGCGCGGCCTGCGGGTTCTCCAGAATACCTTGTATATCAGGATAGACTTTCGGGCTTGCCCACGGACCCTTGACGACAACAGGCACTGCAAGGCCGGCAAATTCGCCCCCTGGCTGTGACGCTGCACTCGGGACTACCTTGAAGTTCAGCCGCTTGCGCAGAAGGTCGACCGTACCTTTTCCGGTCACCCGCACCTGCGGACCGACAAGGTTCAGATCGTCATTGTTTCCGATGCCGTCGGAGAACTGAAAACTGGCGGTCAGGCTGGAGATCCGCGTGCCGGCATTTTCGGACTTGTTCCATCCGCCAAGCACGGCGCTCTGCACGCCAGTGACCATCTGCGCCATGTCGATGCCGCGGATGATGCCGTCCGTCAGCTGGAACCGGGCGGTGCCGGCCAGCGTCGACACCAGCTCCCGTTGCGAGCGGCCGGTGGCGGCGAGATTGAGGGCCGTTGCGAGCTTGCCTTCGAACCGGGACGTGCCGGCGAAATCCTTGAGCAGCGCCAGCCCGTCCAGACCGGCGGTCTGGAATTGCCCGGTCAACTTCGGCACGCGGGCCGAGCCGTCGAGGTTGAGCCTGCCGGTGGCGGTGCTGCCATACAATGTTATCTTTTTCAGGTCGGCGCTCAGCTTGCCTGCAGCCACGTCGATATCAAGCAGGGTCTCGCCGAAATTCACGTCACCGTACACAATGCCGGAGGTGCGCAGTCTCAGCTTCGCGTCTATGGAGTTGAGGCTGCTGAAATCTATCGGAGCATCGCTCCAGTCGGTGTTGGCTTTGCCGTTGCCGTCAGACGATGACTGCTTGCCGGTGAAGATGTTGGTGTTCAGCCGGTCCAGTCCGAGATTGGCGGAAATGCGCGGCCGGTTTCCTGCCAGCGACAGCACCAGATTGCCCTGGGCATTCATGCCGTCCATGGCAACCCTGGCCTTGTTCAGCTTGACGGTCTGGCCGCTCAGGTCGACACCGGACTTGGCTGAAAACTGTTTCAGTCCCGCTTGCCCGCCGATCTCGGCGCCGGCCCACTTGGCGAGTTTGCGCAAATCCGGCGATGACACATCCAGATTGCCGGCCAGGTTCAGGCCGTCACTGAAGCGCACCAGGCCGGAAACGGCCGCATTGAGGTTTGCCGACTGGATTGACAGGTCAACCGGCGAGCCATTGCCGGCCAGGCGCGCCGGCGACTTGGCAAACACCTGCAGGTCAACGCGTTCGCCGTTCCAGATCAGGGACCCCTTGACGTCCATCGGTGCGTCCGCATTGGCCATGCTGACGACGATATTGACCCCGGTAGCCGCGAATCGGGAGCCGGAGCGCTCATCGGCATAGACGATCTCGCCGTTCTCGATCTTTATCGGCGCGATCTCAACGCTCTCTATGCCCGGCGCCCCGCCACCGCCGGCGGATTGTCCGGCAACAGCGCCGTCCTTGCTGAAGTCCCAGTTGGCCTTGCCCTGCTTGTCCACAACTAGGTTGAGGCGCGGGCGGACCAGGGTCAGTTCCTGGAAGTTGATCTGCCGGGACAGCAGTTCCGACCATGACAGCTGCAATTGAATCGCCTGTGCGGAAATTGTGGTGCCGTCGAACATGGCCGGCGGATTGGACAGCGTTGCGCCTTCCACTTCCAGCCTCAGGTCCGGCCACAGTTTTATCTGTGGGGGCTTCAGCAGGGTCAGCTTGCGGCCTGTCGCCTGTTGCACGGCTTTGCTGAGTTGTGCCGTGGCGAATTCACCGCTCACGAACAACGGGATGCTCACGATGGCGACAGTCGCAAACAGCAGCAGGGCCAGAATGGGAACAATGATTCGTTTCATGGCGATAATTCTACCAGATCGAACCGGGTTATGAGAGCGCCGTCGGTCAACATGGTTTTCAATGAACGCTCAAAAAGTGACAGAAAATGGTTTTGGATTGCCAGCCGGGTGGCTATTGTGCCGTCAGCCAGGGCCGGGCCCTGTTTCTATTCCATACTGATTTCGCGAGTTTTCCATGTCTGCCGAACCTCTCTGGTCCCCTGATGCAGCCCGCATTGCCGCCCATCGCCTGTCGGATTTTATCGGCTTTGTGAATGAATCCAGAAGCCTGGACATGAAAACCTATGAAGATGTTCACGGGTTCTCTGTGCGCGAGCCGGAGAGTTTCTGGTCTGATGTATGGGACTATTGCGGCGTCAGGGCTGAAACCCGCGGTGACACCGTGCTGATCGATGGCGAAAAGGTGCCAGGTGCCCGGTTTTTCCCCGATGCAAGTCTGAACTTCGCCGACAACCTCTTACGCCGCAATGACGATACGCTGGCAATGGTCTTTCGCGGCGAGGACAAGGTCCGCTATGACGTGAGCTGGCGCCAGCTCAACGATCAGGTCTCCAGGCTGAACCAGGCATTCAGGGATTTCGGATTGCAGCCGGGCGAGCGTGTGTGTGCGGTGATGCCGAACATGCCGGAAACCATTTTTGCCTTTGCCGGCGCCAATTCGCTCGGCGCCGTGTGGTCTTCCTGTTCGCCGGATTTTGGTGAGCGCGGCATCCTCGACCGCTTTGGCCAGATCGAGCCGAGCATACTGATCGTGTGCGACGGCTATTACTACAATGGCAAGACCTTCGACATCACCGACAAGATCGAGCAGGTGGTCAAGGGGCTGCCGACACTGAAGAAGGTCATTGTCGTCAACTATACCGGCAACGCGGACGCAGCTGCTGCGAAACTGCCCAATGCGATCACGCTGGAGGATTTCATCAGCGCCTATTCGCCGGCGCCGATCGAATACGTGATGCTGCCGTTCGATCATCCGCTCTACATACTGTTTTCGTCCGGCACCACCGGGGTGCCCAAGTGCATTGTTCATCGCTGCGGCGGTGTGCTTCTGAAACATCTCGCCGAACACCAGCTGCACGGTGGCATCAGGCCCGGTGACCGGCTGTTCTATTTCACCACCTGCGGCTGGATGATGTGGAACTGGCTGGCCAGTGCTCTGGCATCGGAAGCCACCTTGATGCTGTATGACGGCTCGCCCTTCGCACCGTCGGAAACCGTGTTGTTCGACTATGCCGATGAAGAGCGCTTCACCGTGTTTGGCACCTCCGCCAAGTTCATTGATGCGGTGAAGAAGACCGGCTGGCGACCCATGGACACTCACTCGCTGGCTACGGTTGAAACCATCATGTCCACCGGTTCGACCCTGGTGCCGGAGAGCTTTGACTTCGTCTACGACGCCATCAAGCAGGACGTGCACCTGGCGTCCATGTCCGGCGGCACCGATTTGTGCGGGTGCCTGGTCGGCATAAATCCGTTCGGTGCCGTGCGGTCGGGTGAGATCCAGGCACCGGGCCTGGGTCATGACATCCAGGTGTTTGACGATGCCGGCCAGCCGATGGCGCGCGGCAAGGGCGAGCTGGTCAACACCAACTCGTTCCCGTCCATGCCGTTGGGGTTCTTGAATGATGACAACGGCCAGCGCTATCACGACGCCTACTATGCCCGCTTTGAAAACGTCTGGTGCCAGGGCGATTTTGCCGAGTGGACGGATCATGGCGGCATGATCATTCACGGCCGCTCCGATGCGACCCTGAACCCTGGCGGCGTGCGCATTGGCACTGCTGAAATCTATGCCCAGGTCGAACAGATACCGGAGGTCATCGAAGGCCTGGCCATCGGCCAGGACTGGGACAATGATGTCCGCGTGGTGCTGTTTGTGCGCCTCACCGAGGGTGCCGACCTGGACCAGACGCTGGAAAAGAAAATCCGCACCCAGATCCGCACCGGCGCCTCGCCCCGGCATGTGCCGGAAAAAATCGTGGCGGTGGCTGACATTCCGCGCACCAAGTCCGGCAAGATAACCGAGCTGGCCGTGCGTGACGTGGTGCACGGCCGCCCGGTCAAGAATGTCGAGGCGCTCGCCAACGCCGAAGCGCTCGACCTGTTCAAGGATGTGCCGGCGCTGCAGAGTTAGGGCCTGCGCGCCAGTTCGGGCTGCACTCAACAGGCAGCCGGACAGTCTTGCCGATCACCAGCTTATGCGAACCGGCGCCATCGCCCAGACCATGGTGGCCTCCCGGGCAGTTCGGTTGCGGAAGCGGTGGGCGATCATGGACGGGTAGGAGAAGCTGTCGCCGGCCTTCAGGACGATGGTCTCATCGCCGAGCTTCAGCTCAACTTCGCCGGTGATGACGATGGCGTGCTGCTCGCCTTCGAACACATAGCCTTCCAGCGGTTCCGGCGCGGCGCCGGCGCCGGGCGGGAAACGCGACAGTATCAGATAGCACTGGCCGGACAGCGTGCTCGACAGAAGCTCGTCCTCAAAGCCCAGCTCCTGTTTCGTCCGCGTGTACATGCCCGACAGGTTGCGCCGGTGCTTGGCCCGCACCACATGTCGCCGCTCCAGCGGCCCGTCACCGGCCTGCGCGGGAAAAAACCAGGCCGGATCGACCGCGAGCGCCGTGCTGATCTGTCCGAGCAAATCGTCAGAGACACGGGCCGTGCCGCGCTCGATCCTGCTGAGATAGGCGGTCGAACAGGACACTGTCTCAGACAGCTCATTCAGCGTCAGGCCGCGTGCCTTGCGGACTTCGCGAATTTCGCTTCCCAGACGCCTTGCATCTGTTGCCGGGGCTTGTTTGGTCATGGTGCCAGGTTAGAAGAATTTAGTTGATTTTTCGAGAGAAATTATACTTAGTTGAAAATGGAGAAAATATTCAACTAATGGATTTTCCGCGGGAGGGCTCGATGCGCTTTGATCTGATCGCCAATTTCAGCCCGGGAGAGACGATTCCCTGGACACGCTCACTCGATATGATCCGCGAGCAATGCTCGCTTGCCGAACAGGCAGGCTTCACCACCGCATGGTTCACCGAGCACCACTTTGCCCACAATGGCTATATGAACGCGCCGCCCAACCCGATCCAGATGTGCACCCATGTCGCCGCCCATTGTCCGAAACTTCGTGTCGGCACGGCGCCGATCGTGCTGCCCGACTGGCATCCGCTGCGGGTGGCGGAAGATGTGGCGATGCTCGACAACATGACGCTCGGGCGCGTGGATTTCGGTGTGGCCAAAGGCATCAACGAGCGCTCAACCATCCAGTTCAACCGCGATGCTGACCGGCGCGACAATGGCCGGGTCATGCGACTCTACCAGGAATGCCTTGAAATCATCCTGAAGGCCTGGACCAGCGAAGCATTCACCCACAAGGGCGAGTTCTACCAGTTCCCGGTTCCGGGCTGGAAAGAGACCAACCGCTTCTTTGAACCGCTGGATTCCCGCTATCACGCCGACGATGGTGAATACAAGGCGATGTATGTCCACCCGCGCCCCTATCAGTCGGCCCACCCGCCGGTCTGGCTGATGTCGAACGCGCCTCCGACTTTCAAGCTCGCCGGTGAAAAGGGCTGGGGGGTGATTTCCATGTCGTCCGCTGCCAAACGCATGCTGGCCTGCTGGGAGCCGTATCGCGAGGCGCTGGCGACCCGCGAGGGGCGCGAGGTAAAACTCGGCGAAGGCGTGGGCGTGTGCACGGCATTTTACGTGGGCGAAACCATGGAAGAGGCGATCACGACCATCCGCCCGTGCATCAACGCCTACTATGAGTTCCTTGGAGGGTCGCGCCCGGCCGGGGAGTGGACCAAGCACGGCTACCTGGATGTGGGCGAGGAAATGACCCCGGAAGATGATGCCATGGACTGGTTCGACTTCCTCAACAAGCGCGGCATCATTGTGGTGGGCGACGCGCAATACGTGGCCGAGAAATTTGCCGAAAAGCAGGAGACGATCGGTCTCGATCATCTCATGCTGATGCAGCAGTACACCGGCGTTCCCTATTCGAAGATCCTGGCCAGCTGGGACCGGTTGTTCGAACATGTAGTGCCGAAGTTCGGCACCCGGTCCATCGCCCAGCAGCGGGAGCTGGAGCATGCTTGAGATCTGGGGGCGGCCGTACTCGTCCAATGTCATTCCGGTGATCTGGACCGCCAACGAGCTGGAACTGGACTACACCCTGCAACTGGCCGGCGGAAGTTTTGGAAAGCTCGATACCGCGGAATACGCACGGATCAATCCCAACCGCATGATCCCGTCCATTCGCGATGGCGACTTCGCGCTTTGGGAAAGCCATGCCATCGTGCGCTACCTGTGTGACCGCTACGCGAGTGGCACACTTTGCCCGCACCAGCCGCAGGCCCGCGCCATTGCCGACCAATGGATGGAGTGGTCGGGAACGCGGGCATTTCCGCCGGTCATTCAACTGTTTTTCGCCACGGTTCGCACCGAACCGGAGAACCGCGATCCGGCGAAAATCGCATCACTGCGTGATGAGGCGAGCGAAGTTCTCGCCCTTCTTGATGCCCATCTCGCAGATCGTCCCTATGTCACCGGGGACGCCTTTACCATGGGCGATATTCCCCTGGGTTGCGTGGCCTACCGCTATTTCAATGTAGATGTGGAGCGGCCGGAAATGCCTAACCTTGAAGCCTGGTATGCGCGGCTTTGTGAGCGGCCTGCCTACCAAACCCATGTCATGCGATTCTTCGGGACAAATCCCGACGAATGGCAGGCGCTTGAAAAAGCCTGTGCCAGCGAAGGGGTGCTGTAGGATGGATGTCAGGGACTATCGGCGTGCGCTCAGCTCGTTCCCCACCGGGGTCACCATCGTGACGGCGTTCGACAGCGACGGGCAGCCCTGGGGCCTCACCGCCAACTCGTTCACGTCGGTCTCGCTTGAGCCGCCGGTGATCTCCGTGTGCATTGCAAAGGCCGGCAGGGTTTTTCCGACATTGAAGGCTACAAGCCGTTTCGCGGTGAACATTTTGTCCGTTGACCAACAGGGTCTGGCTGAGCATTTCGCCAGCGATGTCGAGAATCGCTTTACCGGCATAGACTGGCAGGCAGAAGCAGGCGGCGCGCCTCTGTTGCCGGACGCGTCAGCGCATCTCGACTGCAGTGTTCATTCCCGCGTCGACGCCAGCGATCACGAGATTCTTCTGGGTCTCGTCGAAAGCTACAATCACACCCAGTTCCCCCCACTCGTTTATTGCCGGGGCCGCTTCTTCGCATCCCCGCAACCGGAGGCCCTATGATGAGCGATGCCTTGACCTACCACACACGGTTTTCCCCGGAAGAGTTCGACGCGCAATACAATCTGCGTGCCGGACGTCCGGACTATGAGGTCACCGTCATTCCGAACTGGACTCGCGACAGCGAGGCAGCACGTGCCGAGCTCACTTGCCGGACAGACATTCGCTACGGCCAGGGTGACAAGCAGAAACTTGACGTGTTTCGCTGTGGCGATGCCTCCGCGCCGGTGTTGGTTTACTTCCACGGCGGTTACTGGCAGCGGGGCGACAAGTCCATCTACAGCTTCCTTGCGACGCCTTTTGTGGCAGCCGGCGTGAACGTCGTGGTGGTGGGATACGATCTTTGCCCGGCGGTCACGATTACCCGCATTTCCGAGCAGGCGCGCGAGGCGGTGGCTTACATATATCGCCATGCCGATGAGTTGAAGATCAATCGCGACCGCATCACCGTCATGGGCCATTCAGCAGGCGGGCACATCACCCAGATGATGATGGCGACCGACTGGCCGGCGTTCGCCGACGGCCTGCCGGCTGACCTGATCAAGACAGGCATTCCGGTCTCTCCATTGAGTTACCTTGAACCTGTTCGCCTGACCGAAGCGCTCAATGCCGGCATCCGAATGGATCCCGCCGAGGCGGAGGCGGAGAGCCCGATGACCAACCATCCGCCGGTAACCGACGCTGCCCAGATGGTGGTGGTTGGCGGGGCCGAAACCGACGAGTTTCACCGCCAGGCGCGCATGTATGTCGAAAAGTACTCAACGCCCGCCCGGCACATGGACCTCTACATCGTTCCCGGCGTGGACCATTTCGATGAACTGAACGTGCTGGCTGATCCTGCCAGCACGTTTTTTGCGAAAACCTGCGACATGCTCGGTCTGTAAGGAGCAAGCGAATGACTGACCTCAACCGTGAACTGATTGACGCCATAGGCGACGCCTTCAATGCAAACGATATCGATGCTGTAATGCAGTATTTCGCCGCCGATGCGGTCTTCGATCACGCGGTCGGCCCGGAGCCGCACGGTGCGCGGTTCGAAGGCGCTGAAACAATACGCGGCGTTTTCGCAGGATTGTTTGAGAAGGTCGCCAATGTGCACTGGGAAACACTGGATTGCAGGATTGCCGGCAACAAGGCCTACTGCGAGTACCGCCGAACCGCCAGCCACAAGGACGGGACGGAGGAAGACTATCTCAGCGTCGACATACTGACCTTCAAGGACGGGCTGATCGTGCACAAGGACACGTACTACAAGCAACGCACCGCCTAACACTGTCTACCTATACCCAGTCCGGTTCAGGACAGTTCGACCATGCCGGGTCGTTTAACATCCTGACCGAAAGTGCTCGGCCTGCCAGATGAACACAACACCAGTTCCATTGCCCCTATCCGGTTGGACTTGCCCTCCGGCCGCACTTCGCCAAGACATCTGAACTTGTGCTGCGACCTGGTACGGTGTGCAACGTCGCGGCTGACAATTGCCTGCACCCCGAAAGCCTTGCCAAGCTTTTCAAGCCGCGACACGGTGTTCACGACATCCCCCAGCGCGGTGTATCCGAAACGGTCACGGGCACCGACGTTTCCGACAAACGCATCGCCTGAGTGCAGTGCAAAGCGGGTTTCAAAGGCTGGCTTTCCCAGAGCCAACCGGCTTTCGTTGAAGTCGTCCAGACGCGCAGCAATGGTTATCACGGCATCGCATGCATGTTGCGCGTGTGCTTCGTCGCTGCGCGGTGCTCCCCAGAACGCCATCACCGCGTCCCCGATGAACTTGTCAACAGTACCGCCACATTCGTGAATTGTCGTGGAGATCACGTCGAAGTAATCGGCCAGGTCCTCGATCAACTGGTCGTTGTCAGCTGCTTCCATTGTTCTGGAAAATCCCACAATGTCGGTCATGAGAACAGTGATCTCGCGGCGCGATCCGCCCAGTTCGATCGGCAGGCCCAGTTGCATCAGGTCGCGGACCAGGTCGCGCGGCAGGTACTTTGAAAAGCCGCTCAGTGCCCGATGCATCACGCCAAGGGAACGGTTGAGCATTTCGATTTCGGAAAGGTGGGTCGTACCGGTTGTGACCGGATGTTCCAGGTCAAGTTCGGCCACCTTCTTCATGGCGGTGGCTGCCGAACAGATCGGCCGGGCTATGGCACGTGCGATCACGGTGCCGAGGACCAGGACCACCAGGGTCAGAACCAGTGTAATGGAGAGGGTATACGTCAACGCGTCATAGGCTGCTGAATTGAAGTCTGACAGGGGGGCAGCGACGTAAAGGTCCGCTTCCAGTCCAAATTGACTGCTGAGTGGAAGCCGCATGCCAACGAAGGTCTCTCCCGAATTGCGAAACTCGACGAACCTCGCCTTTGTCGCAGCAAGTGTGGAAAATAGCTGCAAGTCGGCCTTGTCTGTCCTGTGCAGCTTATGAATCGTCAGCTGATCGGCTCCTGTTTCAGGCTCGGAGCGG
>JBCCVY010000011.1:0-23308 GCA_039194725.1 Pseudomonadota bacterium | reverse complement strand
GGGCGGACACCGGCAGCAGCATGGCGCGCTTGGCCCCGTGCTGCTTGGCAATGTCCACAGCGCGCTCTACGGCGGATTTCGAACCGGACACAACGACCTGGCCCGGCGCATTGTCGTTCGCCGCCTGGCAGACTTCACCCTGGGCAGCTTCTTCCGCCACTTTCATGGCAGCTTCAAAATCCAATCCCAGCAAGGCCGCCATGGCACCGGTGCCCACCGGCGTAGCAGCCTGCATGGCCTCTCCGCGGGTGCGCAGCAGCCTTGCGGTGTCTGCCACTGAAAAGGTTCCCGCCGCGGCCAGTGCCGAATACTCGCCCAGCGAGTGACCGGCCACATAGCCTGCCTTGGCGGCGACCGTAATGCCGAAGTCCTGCTCCAGCACCGCCGTGACGGCGAGAGACACGGCCATCAGGGCAGGTTGAGCATTCTGGGTCAGCGTCAGGGTTTCGGCAGGCCCCTCCCACATGACAGCTGACAGTTTTTCACCGAGCGCCTCGTCGACCTGGTCGAAAACCGCGCGGGCGGAGGGAAACGCATCGGCAAGGTCTTTGCCCATGCCTACGGCCTGCGACCCCTGGCCCGGGAATGTAAATGCAACTGTCACGTCAGCAGTCTCCAGTCAGAAAAAATGTGAAAATGATGTAGCGGGCTTGCAGCATGGGCGGACATGTATTGTCAAGCAGTCAGGCTTGTGCCAGCGTCCCGACTCAACTTCTGCAGCAGACGAGCCCCATGTTTACAGCCGACGAAATTGCCGACGCCCGTGCCATCGTTCACGAGGCGATGCCGCCGACACCGCAATATGCCTGGCCCCTGCTGCAAGCTGAACTGGGCATCGAGACCTGGGTGAAGCATGAAAACCACACACCGACCGGGGCGTTCAAGGTGCGAGGCGGCCTGGTGCACATGCGCAAGCGCATCGAGCGCGGCGAGACCAACGGCGTTATTACTGCGACGCGCGGCAATCACGGGCAGTCGATTCCCTATGCCGCTGGCCGCAACGGCGTAGAAGCCACCATCGTGGTTCCCCACGGCAACTCGGTCGAGAAGAACGCCGCAATCCGTGCACTTGGTGCAGATCTGGTTGAAACGGGGGCGGACTTTGACGAAGCCCGGGTCACCTGCATTCAGATGGCAGCAGATCGCGGTCTGGACATGGTGCCGTCGTTTCACCGCGAACTGGTGCTCGGGGTTTCGACCTATGCCCATGAACTGTTCGAGGCCGCCGGTGAACTGGACGCGATCTATGTGCCGATCGGCATGGGGTCAGGCTGCTGCGGCGTCATCTCGGCTCGCGACCAACTGGGCCTGAAGACCAGGGTGATCGCGGTGGTGTCGGAAAACGCCAACTGCTACAAGCTGTCGGTGGAAGCCGGCCGGGCGGTGGAAACCAACTCGGCAAACACGTTTGCCGACGGCATGGCGGTCAGGGTGCCGCATCCCGATGCACTTGAAATCATATCCAGGGGCGTGGACGAGATTGTCGAGGTGTCGGATGATCAGGTGGCCGATGCGATCAGGCTGTGTTATCGGGCCACGCACAATGTTGCCGAAGGTGCCGGTGCGGCACCGCTCGCCGGCCTGATGTCACAGCGCGACGCGATGGCCGGCAAGCGTGTCGGCGTCATATTGTGCGGCGGCAATATCGACACCACCAAGATGGCGACCGTGCTTGCAGGCAGGACGCCCGCGCCATGACAACATCACGCGCATGTTTGATCTTGCAAACTGGGCAGATTGACGTATAAAGCGCCCGTTCTTGAGCGGTTTTCCGGTCGGGGGCTGAACGGAAGGTCATGTTCGTTACCTGGGCATGACAGGGTCTGAGGACCCGGCTTCCCGTGTCCCTGCTCTTTCGAGGAACCGGTGTCTCGAGCCTTTCTTTCCGATGGGCTCGAGGGAGGCTATGCGCCGGAAAACTGGTTTGAGAACAAGACTTTGGATCAAACAGAAAGGCTGAATTCATGCCATTGTATGAGCATGTGTTCATGGCGCGTCAGGATATTTCCACCGCGCAGATGGATGCACTTACAGACCAGTTCAAAGCCGTTATCACGGATAATGGCGGTTCAATCGGGCGCTCCGAATACTGGGGCCTGAAACCACTCACCTACCGTATTCGCAAGAATCGCAAGGCACATTACGCCCTGATGAACCTTGATGCGCCGGCACCAGCGGTTGCCGAAATGGAACGCCAGATGGGTCTCAACGAAGACATCATCCGGTTCATGACAATTCGCGTCGAAGAACATGAAGAAGAGCCGTCGGTCCAGATGCGCACCGGCCGTGAGCGCAGCGACCGTCCCGGCGACCGCGGTGACAGAGGGCCCCGGCCCCCGCGTCCGGCACGTGACGAAGCCGCCAAGCCAGAAGGAGACAGCTGATGTCAGGAGCTCGCAGACCCTTCTTCCGCCGTCGCAAGAGCTGCCCGTTCACGGGCGACAACGCGCCGAAGATCGACTACAAGGACTCGCGGCTGTTGTCGCGTTACATCTCGGAGCGCGGCAAGATCGTGCCAAGCCGCATCACGGCCGTCTCGGCAAAGAAGCAGCGCGAACTGGCCAAGGCCATCAAGCGGGCCCGTTTCCTGGGTCTTCTGCCTTACGTCGTGAAGTAAAACACAGCTATTTCCCCTGGTCAGGCAGTTCAGCCTGGTCACGGGCTTATCGGTATTAACCGGTTGGGGCAAGCATTGGGACCTGCCTCTAACCCATCGCGAGATGCGGGACAGCCCAGATGATGAACAACTGGATCATAATTGGCATTATCGCTGGATTGACCGCCGGCCTGCTTCAGGCAGGCGGCAGCATGGGCAATGCGATCGGCCTGATGATGATCTATCTGGCGCCATTCCCGCTATTTGTTGCAGGTCTGGGCTGGGGTGCCATCACCGCGGCACTCGGCGCTCTGGTCATGATTGTCGGCTACCTGATCGGCTTTGGCTGGAAGGCGGCGTTCTTCGTGGCGCTGAGCGCCGGTATCGCGCCGGTGGTCCTGAGCCATCTGGCGTTGCAGAACAGGCCCGCATCGGCTGCCCCGTCTGACGAGGGCGAAGTTTCCGACACCGGCGTGGTCTGGTATCCCGAAGGACGTCTCGTGGTCTGGACCGCCATCGCCAGTGCGGTTCTGAGCGTGTTTGTCATTCTGGCCCTGGGCCCGGATGTGGCTACGTTCCGCGCCGAGGCCGGAAAGATCCTGCAGCCGTTTTTCGATGAAGTGGCCAAACAGCCGAATGCGCCGACGGGCGATCAGATTGAACAGATCAGGTCATTTTTCGTCCTGGTGCTGCCTGCCGCACTGAGCATTGTCTGGTGCATTTCCACCATGGTGAACATGTTCCTGGCCGGTGCGGTTCTGCGCAGTACCGGTGCCGGACTGCGGCCGTGGGCGCCGTTCGGCCAGATGGCCTTTCCACGCTGGGCGATCTGGATACTGTCTGCGTCGGCCATCGCAACCTTCCTGCCCGGCACGCTGAGTGCCATTGCCTGGGTGTTCACAGCCGCTTTGATGCTAGCCTATGCGATACTGGGCCTGGCGGTCATGCACGGCCTGCTCGAGAACCACCCGATGCGCGGCATTCTGCTGGGGTTGTTCTACCTGTCGATGCTGTTTTTGTCGGCCATCGCGATTGTCCCGCTGATCATGCTCGCCATGTTCGACCAGAGTTTCAACATCCGCAAACGAAACAAGCCGCCCGACTGAGGCAGCTGTTTTTCAGTTCCAACATCGAAATTACAGAACCAATTGAGGAGTAACACATCATGCAAGTCATTCTGCTGGAGCGGGTCGAAAAGCTCGGCGCCATGGGAGATACGGTCCGGGTCAAGGACGGCTATGCCCGCAACTTCCTGCTGCCACGCGGCAAGGCGCTGCGCGCATCGGCCAAGAACATGGAGAAGTTCGAAGCCCAGCGCGCCGAACTCGAAGCCAGGAACGCAGCAGCAGTTGAAGCTGCCAAGACCGATTCGGAAAAGCTTGACGGGGCCAGCTTCGTGCTGATCCGCCAGGCCGGCGAATCCGGCCAGTTGTACGGTTCCGTGTCCACCCGCGACATCGCAGCTGCGGCCAGCGAAACCGGTGTCAGCGTGACCCGCAACCACGTTGTGCTGCCCGACCCGATCAAGACCATCGGCCTGTATGAAGTGCGCATTGCATTGCACGGCGAGGTTTCCTCAACGGTGCAGATCAACGTCGCGCGCACCCAGGATGAAGCCGAAGCCCAGGCGCGCGGCGAAGACCTGACCGGCAATGCGGATGAGCGCGACGAGATCCGCCGCGCGGCGGAGGAACTGTTTGAACAGGCCGAAGCCGATGCTGCGGCTGAAGAAGGCGCCGAAGACGCTGCTGAAGACACGGCGGAGGAATCCGCCGTGGCCGACGCGGAGAAAACCGACGACTGACCATATGCCCCGAGTGGGCAATTCACCATGATTGCAGCCGCCTGTGCCATGCGCAGGCGGCTTTTTGCCACCGACAATGCTTACCTAGGGGAATTTGACCGGGAGCAAAGTGTTTGCCAAAATTGCCGCTACTATTGAGACCGGGACGCAATGGATCGAGGAATCGAACCGATGCAGACTTTGCTCAAGCAGATGTTAAGCCATGTCGTCCAGCACGGAAACCTGAGTGTTTTCATGCCGGATGGCAGCGAGACTTCATTTGGTGATGGAACCGGCACACCGACGGGATTCCGGATTCATGACCAGGCCACGGTCTTGCATCTTCTCATAGACCCAGACCTGTACCTGGGCGAGGCCTACACCAGCGGCCAGCTGACCGTGACCGCCGGCACCATATATGACGTGCTGAACCTGCTGATGGCCAATCTGGAAACCACGCAGACGCCGGTTCCGGTGCGCATACCCTATGCGATCCGCAAGCGACTGAAACGACTGCAACAGGACAATCGGATCGGCCGCGCCCGCAACAACGTGGCACACCACTACGACCTGTCTGGCGAGCTTTACGATCTGTTCCTGGACAATGACCGGCAGTATTCGTGCGCCTATTTCGAGAAGTCCGGCCAGAGCCTGGAGCAGGCACAGCTTTCCAAAAAGCGCCATCTCGCCGCCAAACTGGTCATTGAACCGGGCATGAAAGTGCTCGACATTGGATCCGGATGGGGCGGACTTGGGCTTTATCTTGCCCAGGTGACCGGTGCCCAGGTGACCGGCGTCACCCTGTCGGAAGAACAGCACAAGATGTCAAACCAACGGGCACGCAGGGCCGGCCTGGACGGCCAGGTGGGCTTTCATCTGAAAGACTACCGGGAACTGGAGGGCACGTTTGACCGGATCGTTTCGGTGGGCATGTTCGAACACGTGGGTGTGTCTCATTACGGCGAGCTGTTCGGCAAGGTCCGCGACCTGCTGGCCCCGGATGGCGTGTTTGTGCTGCATTCGATCGGACGCGCCGCTGGCCCCGGGGCGACAAGCGCATGGATCCAGAAATACATCTTTCCAGGCGGCTACTGTCCGGCCCTGTCAGAAGTCCTGCCGGAAGTGGAATCCAGCGGCATGTACATGACGGACATAGAGATACTGCGGCTTCACTACGCCCGGACGCTGGCGGAATGGCGCAAACGCTTTGCTGCGCACCGACAACAGGCCGTTGCCCTTTATGACGAGGAGTTTGCCCGCATGTGGGAGTTCTACCTGGCCTCGTCCGAATTGAGCTTCCGCTATCTCGGCCTCAACAACTTTCAACTTCAGGCTGCAGACAACCAGCATGCCTTGCCGTTGACGAGAGATTACATCGCTCGGGAGGAATCCCGGCTGCAGGCCATCGAGGCCAAAGTGTACAACAGGCGCAGAAGGCAAGCTCCGCGAAACCGGGTTGTGAAGACCCGGTCCGGCGAATCACGGCATTATCCACAGGTTGGCAAGCAATAGTGGAAAGGTCGGCGCCACGGCAGATTGGGCCTCGCGGCAATCAGCCGGGCACGCTATCAACAAGGGCATGGAATCAGTTCTCAAGATCGATCAGGACGGCAATGACCAGCCGGACGCCGAAGACTATCGCACTGCTCCACACAATCTGGAGGCGGAGATGGCGTTGCTGGGCGCCATTCTGGTCAACAACGAGGCGTGCGACCGGGTCACCAACTTTCTGCTGCCGGAACACTTTCATGAAGGTGTGCATGCCCGCATCTTCGAAGCCGCCTCAACGCGCATCCGCAGCGGCCAGCTGGCCTCACCGGTCACGCTGAAGTCGTTTTTCGAGCAGGATGAGACGCTGCAGGACATTGGCGGCCCTGCCTATCTGGCCCGGCTTGCCGCCTCCGCGACCACCATCATCAATGCCGAAGACTATGGCCGCACCATCTACGAACTGGCGCAGCGGCGCGCCCTGATCGGCATCGGTTCGGAAATTGTCAACAACAGCTTTGACACCCCGGTGGACAAATCCTCCCGGCAGCTGATCGAAGAAGCCGAACAGCAGCTTTACGAGATTGCCGAGTCGGAAAAGTACGGCCAGGGCTTTCAGCCGTTCGGAACCGCACTGACGGAAGCCATCGACATGGCCGCGGCCGCCTATCAGCGCGATGGCGGGCTGTCGGGCATTTCGACCGGCCTGAAAGACCTTGATGAGAAGCTCGGCGGTTTGCAGGCGTCCGACCTGCTGATACTTGCCGGGCGCCCGGCCATGGGCAAGACGTCGCTTGCCACCAATCTGGCTTACAATGTTGCCGCGGCCTATCAGGCAGAACACAATGCCGACGGCACGATGAACGTCAAGAACGGCGGCATTGTCGCGTTTTTCTCACTGGAAATGTCCGGCGAACAGCTGGCCACCCGTATCGTGTCGGAACAGGCGGAGATTTCGTCCGAGCGTATCAGGCGTGGCAAGATCACCCCGGACGAGTTTGACCGGCTGGTGGAAGCCAGCCAGCGCCTGTCGGCGATGCCGCTTTACATTGACGCAACAGGTGGCTTGAACATTGCCCAGCTTGCGGCACGGGCGCGGCGGCTGAAGCGGCAGCGCGGGACGCTGGGCCTGATCGTGGTTGATTACCTGCAGTTGCTGACCGGGTCGGCCCGCCGGGCATCGGAAAGCCGGGTTCAGGAGGTGACTGAAATCACAACCGGGCTCAAGGCCTTGGCCAAGGAACTTAACGTGCCGATCCTGGCACTGTCGCAGCTCTCGCGTCAGGTCGAAAACCGCGATGACAAACGCCCGCAGCTTGCCGATCTGCGTGAATCCGGTTCAATCGAGCAGGATGCGGATGTGGTGATGTTCATCTATCGCGAGGAATACTATCTGGGCCGCGACGAACCCAAGCCCAACACCGAAGAACACCTGCAGTGGCAGGAGCGCATGGACGGGGTTGTCGGCATCGCTGACGTGATCATCGGCAAACAGCGTCACGGCCCGACAGGTACAGTGTCACTGCACTTTGACGCGAACCTGACCCGGTTTGAGAACCTGGCGCGTCCCGACTACACGCCAGATATCCGCGACTGACGGCTGCATGACCATCCCACCTGAGCTGGCCGGTGCCACACTGACAATCGACCTTGCCGCGCTGGTGGAGAACTGGCGCACGATTTCCGGAACAGTGTCTCCGGCAGAATGTGCCGCCACCATCAAGGCCGATGGCTATGGCTGCGGGGCACGTGAAGTTGCGCAGGCCCTGTGGCAGGCCGGCTGCAGGACATTTTTCGTCGCTCTGCCACTGGAGGGCAAACAGGTACGCGATGCCCTGCCCGAGGCAACCATCTACGTTCTCGATGGCCTGCTGGCCGGACAGGCTGACTTCTACATTGCCCATGACCTGCGTCCCTGCCTGGTGGACCCGGCAGACCTGACCGAATGGGCCAACGCCGCTGAGGGCAAACACAAGGCCGCTGTACACATCGATACCGGGATCAACCGGCTCGGGCTGGACCGCGCGCAGGCAGAAACTCTCGCGGCGGATGCTGCGCTGATGAAGCGTGCCGGGCTGTGCCTGCTGATGAGCCATCTGGCCAGCGGCGATGACGAGGCCAATCCATCCAATGCCAGCCAGCGCGACCGGTTCACCAGGCTGCGCGCACTGTTTCCCGGCCTGCCCGCTTCACTGGCCAACGCGCCGGGTACCTTTCTCGGGCCTGAGTTTTTCCATGACATCGTCCGCCCCGGCGTGGCCCTTTACGGCGGCAATCCGCTGGGCAGCAGGCCAAACCCGATGCAACCGGTGGTTTCACTGTCCGCCCCGATCCTGCAGGTCCGCGACGTTGCTGCTGGCGAAGGTGTCGGATACGGCGCGACGTGGCAGGCGGGGCGACCGTCACGCATTGCCATCGTCGGGGTCGGCTATGCGGACGGACTGCTGCGCGCCATGTCATGGCCGGCACAGCAGGATGGCCCTGCGATGGTGTTTGTCGATGGGCAAATGGCCCCGATTGTCGGCCGGGTGTCCATGGACATGATCACCATCGACGTCACCGGTCTGGACCCCGACCGGGTTCGCCGCGGCACTAGCGCCGAATTGCTGGGCGCCAATATCACTGTCGATGACTGGGCGCGCTGGTCGGGCACGATCGGGTATGAAATCCTGACGTCTCTTGGCAGACGCTACGCAAAAGTGTACTCGTCTTGAGTGCATTTCAGGGCGCTGCCCCTGGCCGATGCATCAATATGAGTGCGCGACGACCAACGGCATCAAGAGGCAACGTTCACCGGTGACTTTTCTGGCTACCATCGGAAGTTTCATTCTTTCCATGTTTGCGGAGGTTGGACGGGTGTCCCTGTTTGCCCGTGATGCGGTGATTCGCGGGCTGTTGCCGCCGTGGTACTTTCGCCAGTTGTTTGAGCAGATTATCCGCATCGGCTACAACTCCCTGCCGGTGGTCGGGCTCACGGCGTTTTTCACCGGCGGTGCGCTGGCATTGCAGATCTACATCGGCGGCACGCGTTACAATGCGGAGAATCTGGTCTCCTCGATCGTGGCGCTCGGAATCACCCGTGAGCTTGGCCCTGTGATGGCGGGCCTGATGGTGACTGGCCGGGTGGCAGCCGCCATTGCTGCTGAACTCGGCACGATGCGCGTGACCGAGCAGATCGATGCACTGACCACCCTGTCGACCAATCCGTTCAAGTATCTGGTCGGGCCCCGTATCCTGGCAGCGGTGATTACCATGCCAATTCTCGTCGGCATTGCCGACATTATCGGCATCTTCGGCGGCTTTGTGGTCGGCACGTCATCGCTTGGCTTCAACTATGCGGCCTATATCAAGAACACCACCGATTTCGTGCAGGTTGCGGACGTGACCTCGGGCCTGATCAAGGCTGCGGTGTTCGGTTTCATCATCGCGCTGATGGGTTGTTATCACGGTTTCAACTCCAAAGGCGGTGCACAAGGCGTCGGCAGAGCGACCACCAATGCGGTCGTGTCCGGCTCAATCCTGATACTGGCAGCCAACTACGCACTGACATCGCTGCTGTTTTCCGAGTGAGGCAGGTCATGCCTGAGCCACACATCGTTCTGGAAAACGTCCACAAATCCTTTGGCCCCAAACACGTGCTCAGAGGGGTCAATGTAGGTGTCGGCAAGGGCCGTTCCCTGGTGGTTATCGGTGGCTCCGGCTCCGGCAAATCGGTAACGCTGAAATGCATCCTGGGCCTGCTGCACCCTGAAAGAGGTTCGATCCGGGTGGGTGGCCAGGAGATTCTCGGCCTGCAGGGCCCGGCGCTGGATGAAATGATGGGCCGGTTTGGCATGCTGTTCCAGGGCGCAGCCCTGTTCGACAGCCTGAGCGTGTGGCGCAATGTGGCGTTCGGGCTGATCCAGGGCAAGAAGATGAAACCGGCGGATGCACGCGCCATCGCCATCGACAAGCTTGCCGAGGTTGGACTTGGCGCCGAACTGGCCGATATCTCGCCGGCAGAACTGTCCGGCGGCATGCGCAAGCGCGTCGGTCTGGCCCGCGCCATTGCGCCTGAACCTGAAATCATCTTCTTCGATGAACCGACCACCGGGCTGGACCCGATCATGGGCGATGTCATCAACAACCTGATTGTCGACAGTGTGAAGCGGTTGGGCGCCACCACCATCACCATCACCCATGACATGGCATCGGCCCGCAAGATCGGCGACGACATAGCCATGATCTACAAGGGCAAGATCGTTTGGTGCGGTCCGGCAGACGAGATCGACCGCAGCAACAACCCGTACGTGGACCAGTTCATCCACGGCCGCGAAGAAGGTCCGATCGAGATAGAGTTGTGACGTAACGCGCCTTGTTGAGCTGGTTCAAAGCACGGCACCATGTCCACCACTCACACAACCGCAAGCAATCGTGACCCTATCCTGGCGTATCCGCCGGTCGAGCCTTTGAACTGGCGGCAAGGTTCAAAACAGCAGACATCGCCAAGAGTGCAAGCGCCCCTGCCGGCAATGAGCCGACGCCAAACGCTGCATAAAGCAGGCTGGCCGTGGCAGACCCGATCGTGATGCCGATGTAACTGGCGGATGAGTTCAGCGCCAGGGCGAGGCCGTGATATCTCGCCGGAACCACCATGGTCAGGCGTGCCTGTTGCGGCGCCGTAAACAAGGTGCCGCAGAATGCACACCCAGCGACCAGGATGGAAGCAAACGCCGGGCCCAGATCCGCAAGAAGTGCCGCGGTCATCACGGCAAGCCCGGCAAGGCTGAGCCAGATCACAGCTTCAATGCCGGCTCGATCAGCCCAAACGCCCGATACCGCGTTCCCGGCAACGCCTGCTATGCCGAAGAAAAGCATGACAACGGGCAACGCGTTTGACGTCAGGCCAAAACCTTCCAGCAGAAATGCCGCCATCACAGCGTAGATCGCAAACTGTGCACTCAAGACGCCGGCGGTGGTTGCGAGAATTGCCAGTGCGTTGTTCCTGGCCGAGCGCTGCAACGGCGTCTTGCTCTCTTCATCAGGAGCCCTGCCCTGCTGCAACGTCCGGAAGCATGCGATGACAATCGCCAGTGCAATCACAGCCAGACAGGCAATCGCCAACATCGTGCCGCGCCATCCGAACGCAACTCCAAGCCATGTGCCCAGCGGCACTCCGGCGACACTTGCCAGTGTGAAGCCTGCGAAAACGGTCGCCAGCGCCTGTGTTCTGTGTTTCGGCAAGCTGAGCTGAACTGCAAATGCAGCACTGGCAGGTGCTATCAGTGCGCCCCCCAACGCCATAACTGTCCGCGCCGCCAAAAGGCTAGAATAGCTGGTGGCCAAAGACGCCCAAAGCATCCCGGCAGCAAGCAACAACAGGCCCAAGCCGACGAGCTTGAGTTGAGAAAAACGCTTTGCGAGGACCAATTGCGCCAATGGCGCCGCCACTGCAAACACACCGGCGAACACCGTCATCAGCCACCCTGCTGCGCCGGATGGAAGGTTGAAGGCTTCGGTCACCTCCTGACCAATGCCCAACACAATCAAGGAACCTGTTCCGACGGTGAACATACTCAGCGCCAGCGCCCACAGCGCTTGTTTCGGCGTCTTCGGCAAATCGTGACCGGCGGCAGGTTTCAAACTTTGCATCCCCTGATGAACGCGCAGGTCTTGTTTTCAGGCTGGCCGGAAGACGGCAGGATCGTGCGCTTTCCGGCGTCGAACCGCCATATTATGTTTTCCGCCTGTTGCATTACCTGCCTCAGTCGACCAGCGTGTCTGCACGCATGCCGGCGCGCTCCAGATGGACGGGCAGAACGCGTCCGTACAGTTGCCGGGTTCTTTCCGGGCTGCCGACCATGGCAGGCTCTTCAACAAATGAGTAGATCGCAACGTACCGCCTGCGCGGGCCCGTCAATGGGCGAACCCGATGTAGAGAATATCTGCCCTTGAAAATCTGCAGGTCGCCCGGCTGCAGCACAAGTGTCTTCACATCCGGGCTTTGCTCATCGAGCACTGCGGCAACACCGGCATAGTTCTCTTCATCCGGCGTTCTGAGGTTCGGGCAATACTCGAACTCGCCGCCCTGGTCGGCATTCTGGATCGCCAGTGTGACGGTGAAGTTGTTGGTGTCGAAGTGCCAGGGAAACCCGGCACCTTGTTCAGCGACATTCACAATGACATCGGCAAGCGGATCGGCGTATCGGAAGAACCGGTCCTGATCGAGCGCCTGCTGCACAAAGGCGGAAAACCATGGCCACTCGTAGATGCTTCTGATGCAGCTGTCTGGTCCGAAATTGTCCGCTGGGACAAACGAATTGGAGCGGTTGTAGAAGCGGCGCAAAGGATGGTCTTGCGGATAGTCAGGATTGTCAGTGGTGAAGTAGACATTGGTGCGGTTGAACGAGCGGTGGCCCTTGTCGGCGACCCGGTCAGCCTCCTCAACAAAACCGGCGACACGGTCGGCCCGCACAAACCCGCGCAACACCGCGCAGCCGTCATGGTTCAACTGGGCCCGGGTTTGTGAGAGCAACGTCCGGTAAGCGCCGGTTGCAGGTGAATGGACAGGATATCTGTCCACATCAACGAGGTCCAACACGTCAACTGCCATGATCCCACCGTTTCCATCACAGGTTCAGATCAGATCGCATGAGGGCGATGAGCGATCACCACATGTCGGGAAAACATTTCATGGCTGAGGGAATTGCGAAAGCAAAAAATAGGGCCAGCTCCGGCCCGGACAGCATCCTTCGGGAAGTTTCGCAGCAAAGAAGACTGCCAAAAGACTGTGCCCCGGACCGGGCTTCCGCCAGATCCGGGGCACTGAAAAGGTTTCTGGCCGCCGCTTTACTTCGGCATAATCACGCTGTCGATGACGTGGATGACGCCATTGTCGGCGCCAACATCTGCGGTCACCACCTTGGCGCCGTCGATCATCACACCGCTGTCGTCAGCAACAATCTTGGCCTCCGACCCCTGAACGGTCTTGGCCATGGTCTCCTTGCCGGCAATGTCTGCGGCCATCACCTTGCCCGGCACAACGTGGTAGGTGAGTATGCCTGCAAGCTTGTCCTTGTTTTCAGGCTTCAGCAGGTCCTCGACCGTGCCTGCCGGCAGCTTGGCGAACGCCTCGTCGGTGGGGGCGAACACGGTGAACGGCCCCTCTCCTTTCAGCGTGTCAACCAGCCCTGCTGCCTTGACCGCAGCAACCAGCGTGTTGAATGACCCGTTGGCTACGGCAGTGTCAACAATATCGGCGGCCTTTGCGCTTGCGACGCTGAGGGCCAGGGAAGTGGCAACCGCGGTTGCGGTCAGAAGCGAACGAATACGTGTCATGTGAATAATCCCTTATGTGTCTGATAGGTTCGGTTGTTAGGTTCGGTTGTCCCGAGCAACCCATTCAACGAGCGCTGCCTGACAGCGGATCCGGGCATTTCACTTTGCGAAAATCTGCGGCCGGATAACGCTGAATTGAGCGCCACAGGTGATCCGTCATCTGGTTGCCG
The DNA here is from genome assembly GCA_039194725.1 of Pseudomonadota bacterium. Taxonomy (GTDB): domain Bacteria; phylum Pseudomonadota; class Alphaproteobacteria; order Rhizobiales; family Aestuariivirgaceae; genus Anderseniella. Next base: position 9,954 of record JBCCVY010000011.1, on the reverse strand, counting down.
CCATGCGGCACCAGCGCATGAAATTGAAGATTGGCCTCGACTTTGTTCTCTTTATGTTCTATGACGCGCTATGGGAAAGATCACATTGAGATTCGTTTGCCAGGGCTGTGGCGCTGCGTATTCGAAATGGGCCGGGCGCTGCGAGAACTGTGGCGACTGGAACTCGCTGGTTGAGGAAACCTCGGCCCAGGTGCCAGTGTCAGGCGCCAAGGGCGCTGCCATGCCGAAGGGCCGCGCAACCCGTCTGGTCGGACTTGAAGGCGAAACGCCGGTACCGGCGCGCATCATGACCGGTATTGCCGAACTGGACCGGGTGGCAGGCGGCGGATTTGTGCCGGGATCTGGGATCCTGATCGGCGGCGATCCGGGCATCGGCAAATCCACCCTGCTGACCCAGGCGCTGGCAAGCGTCGCCAATGCCGGGCACAAGGCGGTGTATATTTCCGGCGAAGAGGCCGTTGACCAGGTCCGGCTGCGGGCCCGCCGTCTCGGGCTCGGCAACTCGCCTGTCCTGCTGGCCGCAGAAACCAATGTCTCCGACATTCTGGCCACATTGAGCGAAGACGAACCGCCGGCGGTGGTGGTGATCGATTCCATCCAGACACTGTGGTCTCCGGTGATCGAAAGCGCACCGGGCACCGTGTCGCAACTGCGAGCCGGGGCCGAGGCGCTGATCCGCTTTGCAAAGCAGAAGGGTGCGGCGGTGCTGCTGGTCGGGCATGTGACCAAGGACGGCCAGATCGCCGGGCCCAAGGTCGTTGAACACATGGTCGACACGGTGCTCTATTTCGAAGGCGACCGGGGCCATCAGTTCCGCATCCTGCGCGCAGTGAAGAACCGGTTCGGCCCGACCGATGAAATCGGCGTGTTTGAAATGTCGGACGCCGGCCTGCTGCAGGTGGACAATCCATCGCGGCTGTTCATGGGGTCCGGGGAAACGCCGACGCCAGGTTCGGCGATTTTTGCCGGCATGGAAGGCACCAGGCCGCTGCTGATGGAGGTCCAGGCCCTGGTTTCGCCGTCCGCGCTGGGCACTCCGCGGCGGGCCGTGGTCGGCTGGGACCAGAACCGACTGGCCATGGTTCTTGCAGTACTCGAAGCCCATGGCGGCGTGAATGTGGGCCAGCAAGACGTCTATCTTAATGTGGCCGGCGGCATACGCGTCAAGGAACCGGCTGCCGACATGGCGGTGGCGGCGGCGCTGGTGTCATCGCTGACCGGTGCGGTGATCCCACCATCTTGTGCATTGTTCGGCGAAATTGCACTGTCAGGCGCGTTGCGCCCGGTTGGCCAGAGCGACCAGCGCGCCCGGGAGGCCGCCAAGCTGGGGCTGGACACCGCCATTGTGGCGCAAGGCGGCGAGATGAAGCAGCGGTCGGCACCTGTCTTGCGGCAGATGGCCAGCGTCGCGGACCTTGTCGCCTATATTGCAGGACTGCCGAAAGGTTAGGTCAGATGGCGGGGCTCGGTGATCCATCTCCCGCACATCCTCGGTTGCGCGAGCGCACTGCCGCAATCCCGAAGCGCCGTACACCAATTATCCAAATTACGGTGTGTGTAACCACTCTGTCACATTGATTTTGACCGGCTTCCATGCCACACAGAGCCGACTTGCTGACCAGTTGGCGAGCTTGTCCTGTAAGTGTTCATTGTGTGGACGTGCGTTTGCCGCTTTGACCGCGCCGGCTGATGCCGGAGGAGTTTTTTGAACATGTCTTTTACCTGGCTCGATGTTGTGCTGGTTTCAATCATGTTGATTTCCGGTTTTCTGGCAGTCATGCGAGGGTTTTTCCGCGAAATAATGTCACTTGTGGCCTGGGGCGGCGCAGCAGGTGCAGCCGCACTTGTGCTTTCGGTTCCCGAGTTGCGCCAGCAGGCGTCGGACGTGCTGAAACCCTACCTGGACAACAATGACACGCTGATCATCATCGCCATCGCCGGAATCGTGTTTCTGGTGATGCTGATCGTGCTGTCGATCATCACCGTGAAATTGTCTGATTCGCTGCTCGAATCCGGCGCAGGCCCGATTGACCGAACACTGGGCTTTATGTACGGGCTCACCCGCGGACTGGTCCTGATGGTCATCATGTTCACGCTTTTCGTCTGGTATATCCCGCGCGAAAAGGTACCTAACGAATTACGCGATGCTGCCATGTTGCCGCTGGTGGAGAATTCATCGTTCCTGCTCGTGGACACCATGCTCACCATCGGCTGGATGCAACCGGCCCTTGCCGAGGACCTCAATGGCAAGATCAGGATTTCCGGCGGATCGCGAGCGAACAGTGAAACCACTCGCGGCAGCAGCGGCGAAGGCAATACCGGATATCAGTCGAACCAGCGCAACACTCTCGACCAGATTATTGAAAGTACGCAAGGTCAGCAGTAAATGATACGGTCTGCGGCCAGATATATGGTTTGAGAGCCAAAAAGGCAGAGCATGATGACGGACGCTCACGACAGACTGACCTTCGAACTTGATATGGACGGCGACAGCCTGCGTGAAGAATGCGGCGTGTTCGGCGTGTTTGGCCATGACGATGCCGCCGCCCTGACGGCGCTGGGACTGCATGCCCTGCAGCACCGTGGCCAGGAAGCCTGCGGTATCGTTTCCTTCGACGGCACGCGGTTTCACTCGGAACGCCGGATCGGACTGGTCGGCGATGCGTTTTCCAAACCATCCACCATGGAACGGCTCAAGGGACGCGCTGCCGTTGGCCATACCCGCTATTCCACAACTGGCGAGCAAGTGCTGCGCAATGTGCAGCCGATGTTTGCAGAACTGTCCACCGGCGGTTTTGCCGTGGCCCACAACGGCAATATCACCAACGGTCTGGCACTGCGCCGATCGTTGATCGCCGATGGCGCGATCTGTCAGTCCACCTCCGATACCGAAGCCGTGCTTCACCTGGTGGCCCGGTCCCGGCAACGTCACCTGGTTGACCGCTTCATCGATGCCATAAAGGCGCTGGAAGGCGCCTACTCCCTGGTCTGCATGTCGTCGAAGAAAATGATTGGGGTGCGCGATCCGCTCGGCATCCGGCCGCTGGTGCTGGGAGAACTGAACGGCGCCTACATCCTGTCGAGCGAGACGTGTGCACTGGACATTATCGGCGCCAGTTTTGTGCGTGAGATTGAGAATGGCGAAGTGGTCGTCATAACCGAAGACGGGGTTCAATCGATCAAACCGTTCCCGCCACAGCAGGCGCGGCCGTGCATTTTCGAGTATATCTACTTTTCCCGGCCAGACAGCGTCATCGGCGGGCGTTCGGTGTACCAGGTACGCAAGGAGATGGGCCGCGAACTTGCACGCGAGGCAGGTGCGGATGTCGATGTCGTCATCCCGGTGCCGGACTCCGGCGTGCCGGCCGCCCTGGGCTACTCGCAGGAGGCGGGCGTGCCGTTCGAGCTTGGCATTATCCGCAATCACTATGTCGGCCGGACGTTCATTGAGCCAACGCAGCAGATCCGCGCCCTGGGCGTGAAGCTCAAACACAATGCCAACCGGGCCATCATCAAGGGCCAGCGCGTCATGCTGGTGGATGATTCCATCGTCCGCGGCACGACCTCAGTCAAGATCGTTCAGATGATGTTCGAGGCCGGTGCCAAGGAAGTTCATATGGCAATTGCCTCACCTCCGATAACGCATCCCGACTTTTACGGCATCGACACGCCCGAGCAGAAGGCGCTGCTGGCGGCAACCCACACAATCGAGGAGATGAGCGAATACATCGGTGTGCAGTCGCTAACCTTCCTGTCGGTCGACGGCATCTACCGCGCCACCGGGTATGAAAAGCGCGACCCCGTGCGCCCGCAGTTCACCGATCATTGCTTCACCGGCGATTACCCGACCGCCTTGACCGACTATAGCGACGGCGGTAATCCACATCAGCTTTCCCTGCTGGCGGAAGCCGGGTAAGCCAGGTCCACCGGCCGTAAGGCCGGTTTCAATTTCCATCCGAACACCAGGAAATGATGCATGGCAAAATCTCTGGCGGGACGCATTGCGCTGGTTACGGGCGCGTCACGCGGCATCGGGCGCGCCATCGCGCTGCGGCTTGCGGGCGAAGGCGCCCATGTGATCGCAACGGCCCGCACCGTCGGCGGACTTGAGGAGCTTGACGACGACATACGGGCCGCCGGCGGGTCGGCCACGCTGGTCCCTCTGGATATCAAGGACTTTGCCGGTATCGACCGGCTGGGCACGCCGATCGCAGAACGCTGGAGCAAGCTCGACATTCTCATTGGCAATGCCGGCATACTGGGGTCGCTGACGCCATTGCAGCATCTGAAGCCGGAGACTTTCGATGACCTGATGGCTGTCAATGTCACCGCCAACTACCGGCTGATGCGCTCGCTGGAACCATTGATCAAGGCTTCAGACGCCGGGCGCGCGATTTTCCTGACCTCCGGAGCAGCCCACAAGGCGCGCGCCTACTGGGGCGGCTATGCAACCTCGAAGGCAGCGCTTGAAATGCTGGTGCGCACCTGGGCGGCAGAACTTGCGACCACCAACGCGACGGCCAACCTTTTGAACCCGGGGCCCATCGCCACCCGAATGCGGCGCCAGGCCATGCCCGGTGAAAACCAGGCAACCCTGCCGGCGCCGGAGCAGTTGGCAGATGCGATGATATCGCTATGTGCGCCGGACGAGACCTGCAACGGTGCCGTCTTTGATTTCAAGGATGGCACCCTGACACAGCGGACATGAACAGATGAGCATTGCACAAGCGCTGGCGGACGCCCGCACAAGAGGACGGAAACTGGACAGCTATCCGGGCGATGCACCGGCCGATGAGGCAACTGCATTCGAGCTTCAATGTGATGCAGCACGGCTTACCGGATGGACGCAAACCGGCTGGAAGATTGGCTGCACCAGCAAGATGGCGCAGGACATGCTGCGGGCTGACGGCCCCTTCCCGGGCCCGGTCTATGCCGAGCGCACATTTCCGGACGATGGCGACGTTCCGGTAAACGATGCGGCCATCCGGCTGGTCGAGCCGGAAATTGCCTTCGTCATGGCGCGCGATCTGCCGGCCGGAACCACGGAACACACAACCGAAGACGTCATTGCCGCGGCCAGTTCAGTCCACCTGTCACTGGAACTGGTCAACCGGCGGTTGCCGGGCGGCCTCGAAGACGGCAACATGTGGAATATCGCCGATGGCGGGTGCAATGACGCCTTCGTGCTTGGCCCGGGCAACCAGGTGCTGCCGGCAGGCCAGTATGCGGCACTGGAGCTCAGCGTCAGCAAGAACGATCAGCCGGCAACGTCCGGTGTCGGCGCCAACGCGCTTGGCGGGCCGGACATAGCGCTGGCCTGGCTGGCAAACTACCTCAACACACACGGCCTTATGCTGAAGGCGGGAGATGTGGTCACAACCGGCGTGGTCACCGGGCTGGTTTATGTTGAACCAGGCGACGAAATCATCAGCACGTGCGCGCACCTGGGTGAAGTCAGCGCTCGCTATACCTAGATTCGCATCAAGCGGTTAGCGCTGTTTCTTCGCCTTGTGGGCATAAGGGTTTTTTGTCCCCTCGCGCAGGTTGATGCGCACGGGCACGCCCCACAGCCCGAAGTCCTCGCGCAGACCGTTGATCAGGTAGCGGTTGTAGCTTTCCGGCATGCTGGATGCATTTGAACAGAACACCACGAAGGTGGGCGGACGGGCATTGACCTGGGTGATGTAGCGCAGCCGGATGCGCCTGCCACCCGGTGCCGGCGGCGGATGGCGCTGTACCTGCTCCTCAAGCCAGTCATTGAGCCTGTTGGTGGGTATCCGCTTGTTCCACAGCTTGTAGGTTTCCATCACCGCTGGCATCAGCTTGTGCACGCCGCGACCGCTGAGGCCGGAAAATGTCACCACGGCAATGCCGGAGACCTGGGGCAAGAGCCGGGTCACCTCGAGCTCGATGTCGCGGCGCAGGGCATCCTTCTCCTCAACCAGGTCCCATTTGTTGATCGCCAGCACCATCGCCCTGCCCTCGCGCGCCATCAGCGAGGCCAATTGCAGATCCTGCTTCTCCAGTGGCTGAGTCGCATCGATCAGCAGCACGACGACCTCGGCGAACTTGATGGCGCGCAGGCCGTCTGACACCGACATCTTTTCCAACTTGTCGTTGACACGGGCCTTCTTGCGCATGCCGGCAGTGTCCCAAAGCTTGATGCGCTGTCCATTCCACTCCCAGTCGAGCCCGATGGCGTCCCGGGTGATGCCGGCCTCTGGGCCGGTGAGCATGCGCTCTTCGCCAACCAACCGGTTGATCAGCGTGGACTTTCCGGCGTTGGGCCTGCCGACAATCGCAAGCCTCAATGGCCGGTCGGGCCTCAGCCCGTCGTCGGCGTCTTGGTCGTCAGGATCAAAGCCGATGACATCGTCGAAATCATCCGCCTCCTCATCTTCAATCGCTTCATCAGCAACGGGGCAGTGCAGCCTGAAAGCCTCTTCCAGCGCATCATACAGATCGCCAAGGCCCTCGCCGTGCTCTGCCGAAATCGCCACCGGATCGCCCAGGCCCAGAGCATAGCTTTCCAGTCGGCCGGCCTCACCCTTGCCGCCTTCCGCCTTGTTGGCGGCAACGATGACTGGCTTGCCGGTCTTGCGGACCAGGTCGGCAAAATGTTCATCCGACGGTGTCACACCGGCTCTCGCATCAACCATGAACAGGCAGACATCTGCCTGCTGGATGGCCTCGCGGCTCTGTTCGGTCATGCGCCGCGCCAGCGTATCAGGACCGGCGTCTTCCAGGCCGGCCGTGTCGACGATGCGAAATTTCAGACCGCCAATGCTGGCATCGCCTTCGCGCCGGTCGCGGGTGACACCGGGGCGGTCATCGACAAGCGCCAGGCGCTTGCCGGTGAGCCGGTTGAACAGTGTCGACTTGCCGACATTCGGCCTGCCGACAATGGCAAGCGTGGGAAGCCGTTTGGCCTGAGCCATCCGCGAGGCCATGATGTGGCTTTCTAGTTTGTATTTGCCGGCAGCTGCGGCTGGATCTGTGCTGCCACCAGCACCGTGCGCGCGCGCAGCGCTGCCGGCGTCGCCGGGTCGGCCAGGATCAGTTTGAGCTGCTCGTCGGCGGCCTTGAAATCGGATGCCCTGACATGGGCGAGCGCCAGAATTTCACGTACCGCATGCCGCCATGAGGAATTCTCGCTATCAAGGCCGGACAGGCGGGAAGACAGATCGGAGACACTGTCCGTATCCACCAGCAGATACGCCGCACGGACCCGCGCCAAGTCACGCAAAGGCTGATCCACGGCCGCATCTGCTGCAACGCCGTCGTAAATCTTAACCGCCTCAACCTTGTTGCCGTCCTGGCCGAGACGGGCCGCCTGAGACAGCTTTGCCAGCACGGAATAGCCCTTGTGTCCGGACTTGGTGATTTCATCAAAGGCAGCGTCCGCCTCCGCGATCTTACCGGCAGCACTCAGTGTAATCGCGTTGTACCATTCCATGCCGGCCTTTTCGGCCAGCTGGGCCTGCCAGTACTGCCAGCCCTTGAAACCGCCGACGACCAGTACAATGCCAACGCAGCCGGCAATAAACAGAGTGCCGAAGCGATTCCACATCTGGGTAAGCTTGTCGCGGCGGACTTCTTCTTCCACCTCACGAAACAGTCCATCGTCACTCATCGGTCAATCCACGTGTTCAGAAAAGGCGGCTCTCATCTGGTTTCACCGCGCTTCGTTGCGCCTTGGGTAAAGCAGGCATTCAAACCGATCAAGGCAAATTGAGTTGATCGGGATATATGCTGTGCTGGGCCCGGTTTCAAATCTCCACGCTGATCCAGGTCATCATGCCGGCCGCCTGGTGTTCCAGCATGTGGCAATGCAGCATCCACTTGCCCGGATTGTCCGCGACGAAAGCCACGCGAACGCGGCTGTTTGCGGACATGACGACCGTGTCACGCCAGTCCAGATTTGCAACCGGCGTGTCGTCAACCGTCAGCGGCAGCACGTGATGACCGTGCAAGTGCATGGCATGAGGCCAGGCAGTCTTGTTGACGAAGTCAAACACCGCCGTGTCTCCCTTTTTCAGACTGGCGAACGGTTCCTCCGTCATGCCAGCCACGCCATTGAACGCCCAAGCCATGCCATTTTGGACAAGTTCGCGCATGTCAACGTCACGGCCGCGCAGTTTCGCCCCCGCCAGGCCGCCCATCGCACCGCCTTCCATGACCAATTCACTGGCAGTGACGCCGGCGATGTCCACAGCTTTCGGCAACGCATTGCCCGGCAAGGACGGGATGTCGCCGGTATCTTCCTCTGCGACGCTGCCGGTCCGGTCGATATAGGCGATTTCCAGGGGCTCGTTGGCCTGATTCAGATTCGCCAGAACGATTTCATCGGAACCGCGCCGGATCATGAGGTCGGCCCTGCCTCCAGGTCCAAGCTGCAATGGGGTCGCACCAAGGCTGCGTGCCTTCGCCAACGGCTGGCCATCCAAGGCAACGATGTAGGGCTCGGCGCCCTTCAGCTGCAGGTTCATGATACGCGCGTTGGCGCAATTTATGAGCCGCAGGCGCAGGCGCTTTGCCGCCGGGGCCGCAAGGCGTGGCCGGGACTGGCCGTTGACAGTGAACCAGTTACCCAGCCTGCCCGCATGGGCCGCCATGCGTATGTCGCCAAACGCCTGCTGATTGATGGTGCCGTCGTCATTGATGAGCCAGTCATCCAGTACCAGTGTCAGGTCCACCGTTTCGGCAAGCGGGGTTTTCTCCTCAACGATCAGCGCACCGTACAGGCCGTGTTCGACCTGCCGGGAAGACCTGCTGTGCGGATGATACCAGTAGGTGCCGGCATCCGGCGCGGTAAACACATACTCGAATGTCTCTCCCGGCTCGACCGGGTTCTGAGTCAATGGTGAACCGTCCATGACGTTGTCAATGCGGATGCCGTGCCAGTGCAGCATTGTGGGTTCGTCCAGCCCATTGATCAGGCGGACCTTCACCTGCTCATGGCGCTTGACGCGAATTTCCGGACCCGGATTGACGCCATTGTAGGTCCACAGCCTGGTCTCCTTGCCGCCTTCGAGAAAGGCATGCGGTATTTTCCGGATCTTCAGCTCCGTGAAACCATCGCTTGCCTGCTGGGCCTGCAGTGCCACCGGCACACCGCCGATGACGGCAAAACCTGCAGCACATCCGGCAAGCATCTGGCGGCGGTTGAGGCGCATGGCGGTGCTCAGTCCTTTACATCATACGTGTTTTCAGGTGCCGGGAATGACCGGCTGCGCACGTCCTCAGAATACAGTTTGACGGCGCGTTCGATGGCACGGCCGACCTTGCCGAACTGCTTGACGAACTTCGGCACGCGCGGGCTCAGACCCAGCATGTCCTCCATGACGAGGATCTGCCCGTCGCAGGCCACCGACGCGCCAATGCCGATCGTCGGGATGGCAATGGATTTGGTGATGCGCGCCGCCAGCGGTTCCGCCATCGCTTCCAGCACCACGCTGAATGCCCCGGCTTCGGCCACGGCCCTGGCGTCGGCCTCGATTGCGGCCCATTGGTCGCGTTGCCGGCCCTGCGTCTTGAAACCGCCGATGGTGTTGATGGACTGCGGCGTCAGGCCGATATGCGCCATCACCGGGATGCCGCGCTGCACCAGGTAGCCGATGGTCTTTGCGATGTGGGCACCGCCTTCCAGTTTTACCGCCCCGCAGTCAGTTTCCTTCATGATGCGCGCCGCATTCCTGAAGGCAACGGCCGGGCTCTCCTCGTAGGAGCCAAACGGCATGTCGACGACCACCAGGGCACGCGTGGACCCGCGCACAACAGCCTTGCCATGCATGATCATCAGATCAAGCGGCACCGGCACGGTCGATTCAAAGCCGTGCATCACCATGCCAAGGGAGTCGCCCACCAGCAGAAAATCACAATACTTGTCGGCGATGCTGGCGGTATGGGCATGGTAAGCTGTCAGCGACACTACAGGTTCGGCGTTCTTGCGGC